>NZ_JBSGCA010000004.1:0-208845 GCF_053601535.1 Nocardia sp. NPDC004718 | reverse complement strand
TCAAAACACCCAGCAACCAGAAGCCATCCAAACCCGCCGGGCCACGACCCCGCCGAACAGGATAAAAACCCAGCTCAGAGGTTAAAACTCAAGCTAGGTGTGTGGCGGGTGGGTCAGGTGTAGCTGGGATCGTTTTCCTCGCGGAAGGCCGCGACCGTTGCGTGTACGACCCGGTCGAGTTGGGATCGTACTTCCGTGGTGTCGGCGGGGACGGCCTTGATGGTGGTTCCGCTGCGGACGAGGTAGCGGCCGTCGGGGTAGTCCATCACGTGGAAGCCGCGGGCGGGCGCCGGGCGGTTGTCCCAGGCCGGGCCCGCGTAGACCGCGACGTGGGCGATGGTGGTGCGGGGGCGTTCGAAGAACTGCTCGGCTCGGGCGCGGGGCGGAAGCGGCGCGCCCACGCGGTATGGTTCCTCGTCCTCCCCGGCGTCGAGTTCGTGCCGAGAGATCTCGATGCCGGGGCCGCTGCCGCGTGCGGCGTCGGGTAGGTGGTCGATGACCCGGCGGCTCACGCTCTCCGCATCGATCAGTGACATGTGCACGGCCCCACCGCGATCCGGCGATGTGGTGGGCTCCTGTACCAGCAGCACGGCGTGCCGATAGTGCACGGCCGCGTGGACGCGCAGTTTGTCCTTCCCGCTGAAACCCGCCATCTCGACACGTGCCTCGGGTTCGGCCAGCACACGCAGTGCGCTGTACAGGGACTCGTCGAGGCGACGGTGCAGTCCGGCGGCTTCGGATTTCCACTCCGACTCGTAATCGGCGACGGTCTCCGCCGTGGATCGGTACTGCAAGGGGTATGGCAGCACGTCGCGCTCGACGGCCCGCCACAGCACCGTGAAGCCGAGCGCGGTGAACGACCAATCCCGTCGGCTCATACAACCGGCTCCTTCATCATGGACCCGGCGTGTGGTGGCGTGGCGTCGAGACCGGTCCGGCTCATTCGCCGATCACCGGTGGCACCGACTTCACACTGTTCTCCGCGCCGAGACCGGTGAGTTCCTCACCGTTGCGCTGGTTCACCAGGTAGTCCTTCGTCTGGTGTTCCTTGTCGTCGTCGCCCTTGCCGCGAGCGCCCGGCGCCATCATGCCCGGCATGCCGCTCGCTCCCGGCCGACCGGTGCCGGGCCGCGCGGAAGCGGCGGCGGGAACGCCGCCCGGGACACCGTTGATGCTGCGACCCGGTGCGGGAGCGCCGAGGCCGGGAGCATTCGGGTTGAGTGTGCCCGGGCTGTGCGTGCCGGGAGATCCGGGACTCGGTGTTCCGGGGCGGGTCAGCGATGGATCGGTTCCGGGATCGGTGCTCGCCGGTTGGGTCGACGGGTTCGTGCTCGCGGGTGTGGTCGAGCTCTGTTCGGTCGTGCTTTTCTGCTCGGCAACAGGATTCGTGCTGGACGGGACGGTGGTCTCCGGCGTGTTCTCGGTACCCGGTTGCTGTGCTGGGTCCGCCGTGATGGCTTTGTCTGCGGTGCCGATGTCGGTGCTGGACGACGGCTGCCAGCCGCTGTTCGGGGCGGACGGCTGATCGCTCGAATTGTGCACCGGGTTGTACGGCTTGGGTACCAGTGGAACGCCGGTGTCGGCTTCCCGGACGGCAGGATAGAAGACGTTCTTGACGACGTTCACGGACGCGCCGTGCGCGGTGTCCTCGCGATGCTGGTTCAGCTTCCAGGTCGGGCCCGGCACCCAACTCGCGACGTCGCTGGTCCATGTATGAGCGGGCGCTTCTTGCACGGCGGGCCGGGTGACTTCGATGCCCGACCGGATGATCTTCACCTTCTCGGCGACGATCTGCACCGAACTGATCAATCCGCTGGACTTGTCGACATATTCCTTGATCCCGTCCGCCGCGGCCTTCGCCGCCGCCCCCTCCCATTTGCCTTCCATGGCCTTGCCGATCTCCGGGGCGAAACCTTGCAAACCCTGCTCGAGCCGGTTGCGAATGGACTCCCACCGCTGGTGCAGCGCGACGACTTCATTGATCGACATCGCTTGCACGCGTTGATAGAGATCGTCCATGCCGTCCGGGTTCTTGTACGCGCTCTCCGGAACTTTCGGCGACTGGGTCTGCAAATCACTACCGGCGCGCATGATTTCGGTGATGCGGTTCCGCGCGATGGCCGCGTCGGGGCTCTCGTCGCGCGAACCGCTGTCCGGCGGGCCGGATTTCGACTGCTCGTACAGCGCGGCGCCAATCGCTACCAAGAACGGCAGGCCCATGATTCATCCCCCGGTCAGTTCAGCAGATTGCTCGTGTCTTGCGCATTGGAGTCGTCCTGTGCGCCGATGCGGTCCACGGAAATTTGGATCGTATCACGCATCAGGGTCAGTACTTCGATGTGCTCTTTCAGTGCGGAGTCCACATCGCCGTCGCCGCCGATTGCCTTGGCCCCCAGCATGTTCGCTAGATCGTTGGAGCAGTCGAAGTCGCCGAGGCCAGTTACCCGGGCCATCATCTTCAGGTCTTCGAGGAGAGTGACATACAGATCGATCTGACGGTTACAAGCATCCCGGCAACTCTCTGCGACCGCGCGGTCAAGATAGAGCCTGCCAGCGTTGGCCTCATCGGCAAGGTATCGCCACCGCGATACCTCTTCGCTCATCGACATAGTGCATTCTCCCGATCAGCGTGGAAACGTCGGAACAAGAACTTCCGCAGCGTTCGTGGCCCGATCGCATGGCGATACGTTGCTCTTAGGTGATGTATTGAAGACAGTGATCTGTAATACGCCCTGACCAGCGGGGAACGCCAGATCGCAATCTTCGCCGTCGACATCGGATGTGTTTCTGAAACGAAATCCGTCGCGTCCGCCGACATTGATGCTCACGAAGTCAGTATTATCGGGCTTCTTCTTGAGATCATCGATGGAGTAGATCGTCGACCACACTCCTAGCGAGTAATTCCACTGAGAAGCCGCATCATGCCAAGAGCAGACCTTCCATCCCGGCTGCTCGACACCGGCGATGCCCGACTTCTTCGTAGACGAGACCACGCCGATCCGTTGCAGTTGCTGATCCGACACCTGCGTGCACGGATCCCACAGGGCGGCCGTGGCCGCCGAGGTATCGGTCGTGCTGGGCGTGGCAGTCCCGTTCGTGCCCGAATCGCACCCCGAAGCGACCAGCGCCACCCCAGCGAGCGCCACAACCGTCGCCGTCGTCCGTCGTCCCACCGAAGCCTCCCGATCCGGGCCGTCAAAGTCGTCCTTGAAGTCTATGACGCATATACAGGGTCTTCGGTTCCACCGGATTCGGTTCGTTCGGATCAGGAGCTCCGGGTCGTTGCGTCATCTGATCGACGGGCGCGCAGTCGGGTTGGCGTTGCTAGGGATGGCCTCGACGCTGGTCAGGCGTTCGGAACCCATAGTGGTGCTGTGCAGTTCGCTCCGCGCAGATGATGATCGACTGGACGACGGTGCTGATGTGTGGGCGGAACGCGTCGCGTGGTGCGACGACCCACCGGCGGTATCCCGTTCGTTCGTCGGCGGGGGAGGGCAGCGGTATCTCGCCGCCGTCGGGGACGATCGTCGCGGAGGCGCGCAGCAGTGCGACGAAGATGTCGGTGTCGTTGGCGAGCTGGTGGGTGTCGTCGGGGCGGACGAGGATCGTCCAGCGTCCGGATCCGTGTGCGATGACGGGACCGAGCAAGTATTGCCTGGCCAGGTCGGTGTGGACCATTCTGCCGAGCCGTTCGGGCACGGTGACCGCGCCTACGTCTCCTGCGCGCAGGGTGATTCGCCGAGTTTCCTCGTGTACGTAACACGGCAGGCCATAGACGTGCCGGTAGCGCTGGCAGCGGGTGAGTGTGGGATCGGAGGCGGGCTCTGTATTCATGGCCGCCCCGTCAGCACGACTCAGAGTGGAGTCGGCCTCGCTCGAGTTGGGCAGATCGCATCGTCGCAGTCTCCGTTCGCATTTCGAGGATTAAGGGGTGGCGGCGCGGAGCGATCAGTCCCACAGCTGTGCGCAGGGGAGGTGCGGGAGATCGTCGTCCAGGTCGTCGTCGACAGTCACCGTGATTTCCGGGAACCGTTGCGCCAGTGCGCGTGCGACGCTTTCGGCCTGTTCCGCGCTCGCCTGATAGTCCAGGCGCAGCGGGCCGGTTTCGATTCGGAGGTGGCGGCGCCGGTTCGGCGGTCCGGGAGCAGCTGAATTCACTGCGGCCTGCTCGGGTCCGGCACCATCCGTCCGCTGTCGACCAGCACCTGTCGCGCCGCCGCCTTCCGTGCGCAGTATTTCGCGCGGCAGGCCACATGGATCTGCATCACCTCATGGGCCTGGCGGATGCTGAGCGGCCGCATCGGCGCTTGGTGGGCGGCCGCGTCACACAAGGCGATGAGTTGGTACATGGCGAGGGAATGCGTGGACACGGGAAACCTCTCTGTCTCGCGGATCGACCGGTGCCCGGTACCGGGGGCTTTCGCCACCGGCCCGCCACTCTGGCGGCCGGTGCGCCGCTGAGGGTGCGGCGCCGCCCCGGTACCGGGCACCCGCGACCGAACGTAGGTCGCGCGAACACCGAGGTGGGAGCACGGATCGCGGTTTCCGTTCCGGCTATGCGAAGAGCCGTATATCCTGCCGGGGCAGTCGCTTTCGGGGTAAAAGCTGTGGGGAAATTCGACCAACGATCGGGGGACGCTCGGCCATGTACATGACCACGGGCGAAGTGATTCGGCGCATCAGGAAATCCGTCGGCATGACGCAGACGGAATTGGGTGCGCTCATCAACTTCTCGCAGCCCGCCGTCTCGGGTCTGGAGCGCGGCGGCCCGGCCTCGCACGACGTTCGCGTCCTGCGGCTCGTAGCCCGTGCACTGGACGTTCCGCTTGCCATACTGGTAGTGGAGTCGGACCGGGAGGCAGATGTGGACCGTCGCAACTTCTTCAAAGCAGGGGCAACAGTAAGCGCGGGGGCCGCCATGATGTCGGTTTCCGCCCCGGCGAACGCCGTGTCGCCGTCCGCCGGAAAAGTCGGCGCGAGCGACGTGGAAGCCCTCATAGACAGCGTGAACCAGATCCACGAACTGGATCTGGTGGTCGGCGGCGACCGATTGTGCCGGGTGGCGGCCAATCAAGTCCGCTATGTCGAGCAGCTTCTCGACCAGGGGAGTTACACCGAGGCGGTCGGTCGGGCGCTCACCAGCGCCGCGGCCGAGATGATGACCGCCGCCGGGTGGGTGCATTACGACGCCGGGCGTCTCGACGATGCTCGGCGGTATTACGCGGACGCGGCGAACGCCGCCAATGCGGCAGGTGACGGGGTCGCTGCGGCGCATGCACTGGGGAATGCCAGCTTTCTGATGGCGAGTCGTCCCGGAGACGACGCGAAGGGCAATCCTCTTGCCGTGCAATACGCACAGGCCGGGGCGCGGGCATCGCTCCGCGAGGGTGGTCCGAAACTGCGCGCGTTGATGGCGATCAGGGAGGCTGAAGCTCACGGGGTACGCGGTGACAAGTCGGCGGTGACGACGGCGATCAGCCGGGCGCACCGTGCATACGAATCGACTCGTGGGCACGACCCGGATTGGGTTTACCTGCCGGAAGCCGAATTCGTCGGTGGCATCGGCTGGGCGCAGATGCGGCTCGGCGAGCACTCGCAGGCGACATCCAACCTGCAAGCCGCAATCGAAAGTTCGGCGGCATGGCCCAGGGAGCGGGCGGCGTGGCAGCTCAACCTCGCGCGCAACTTGGTCAGCTCCGGTGACGTCGCACGAGCATGCTCACTGCTCGCCGACAACTACGACACCATCGCCGGACTCGCGTCCACCCGCCTGCACCAGCGAATCGATGCCATCGCGGATACGGTTCGCGGTCATGCCCGGGTCCCGGAAGTTCGAGACTTCTTGGCCCGGCGCGCGGCACAAGTCTGATACCTCGTACCCGTTCGTCGGCATCGATCAGCTCGTGGGAAGCGCGAACCAGGACTCGCCGCATCGAGGTCTAGCTCGAAGGTGGGTCTTGGCGCGCCGCGCCGTCCCTGGTGCCGCGTCCGGAATTCGATGCGGTAACCCACGGTCCGGGGTGGCAGCCGCAAGCTGGCCCATATCCCGCTGCGCGGCAAGCGGCTGGTCCGGATTCAGCGGGCGGTGGTGATGGCGTCGGCACAAGCGTCAGCCGGTCGGATTCATCGCCAAGCTGACGTGAGTATTCGAAATCGTATATACGGTAGGCGGACCGCGACTTCAACGGGCACGGGTTCGAGGCTCTGGACTCCTCTCCCGGCCTGCCCTCTGCTGTCAGCTCGTCGGCGCGGCGTAGCTTCGCCCAGGACCTTCTTCGCGGAATGTCGTGACAGATCCAAGGACTCGACGGCAAGTTGAAATAACCAAGTCTCACAATGCCCCGGATGAGCCTCGAGGCGCTACCTTCTGTCTGCTCGCAGTGCAGCGAGCAGATCGGAGTCAAATCATGCGCATCACATCGATCACGCGCCGCCTAGGCATGGCCGCAATCACCCTGGTCACGACGGCTACGGCCGCACTCGCCACCGCCACGCCACAGGCGGCTGCGGCGCCGGCGCGGGATCCTATCCTTTTCGTCCACGGCTGGCACGGATCGGCGGCGGACTGGGATTACATGTGGAGCAGATTCCTGGACGCGGGATACTCCGCAGGAGAGATGGCACGATTCAGCTACGACACCACCCAGTCGAACAAGGACATCGCACTACAGGTGAAAGCGCAGGCCGATGCGCTGCGCGCGAAAACCGGTGCCGCCAAGGTCGACATCATCTCCCACTCGATGGGCGGCCTCAACAGTCGCTGGTACCTGAAGAAGCTGGACGGCCTGAATTTCGTCGACGACTGGGTCTCCATCGCCGGCCCCAATCACGGCACCGACGTCGCCAACGGATGCTTCGACGCCTCCTGCGTGGAGATGCTGCCCGGCTCAGCCTTCCTCGCCGAACTCAACAGCACCGACGAAACCCCCGGCCGGGTGAACTACGGCACCTGGTGGTCGCCGTGCGATGAGATCATCAACCCCGATCAGAGCACGATTCTCAGCGGTGCCACCAACACCCAGACGGCGTGCCTCGGCCATATCGCGCTGCTGTCCTCGTCGACGGTTTTCGAGGGCGTGCGCGACTTCGTGAAGTAGCCGGCTGCGCCCAGCCAGGCAAAGCTGTCCGCGAGCATCGACGGCCTCCGCGTCGAAGAAGTCCAGCCCGAGTCGTGGGGACAGGGCTGCAACAGCGGTGCCGCGGTGGTGCGGTCGCACCCGGAAACGGCAGCGCCTCCGCGTCGAGGAGACGAGGAGGCGCTTGCCGGATCCGAGTTCGAGGCTCAGTAGGCCCCGTTGACGTTGTCCATCGAGCCGTAGCGATGCGCCGCGTAGTTGCAGGCGGCGGTGATGTTGGCGACCGGGTCCCAGATGTCGAAGGCGGTGCCGTCGACGTGGTAGGCGTTGAAGGTCGGGTCGATCACCTGGAGCAGGCCCTTGGAGGGGGTGCCTTTGGCGGCGTTGGAGTCCGACAGGTTGATGGCCTTGGGGTTGCCGCCGGATTCGCGCATGATGTTGCGGTGGATGCCCTCGTAGCTCCCCGGGATGCCGTGCAGGCGCATGACGTCGAGGGACTGGCGGATCCAGCCGTCGAGGTTGTTCTCGTAGACCTGCGGCGGCGCGGGCAGGAGACCCTCTGGCGCGGGAGCAGGCGCGGGCAGCCCTGGCACCGTGGGCAGCTCGGGTAGTGCGGGCAGTCCCGGCAGAGCCGGGAGATCGAACGGCGCGGCGACCGGCGTAACGGGCGCCGGAGCGCTGTCGTCGGCCACCGCCACACCGGCGGAGAAGCCGACGGCGATCACGCCGACGGTGGCGGCGAGGGCAGCGCCCTTACGAAGGGACGGGCGGCGGAGAAAAGAAAGGCGTGCGTGAGACATCGAGAAATCAGTTCCTTGTTCGTGCGGCGATCCGTCCGGGAAAACCCAGTGCGGATCCACGGCGGGCACCAGGTAAGGTGTTCGCCATCTCGGCTCGTGTGCGGTTTTCGGATTTCGTTGTGAAGGCCAGGGTTCGAATTCCTGGCGGCGCGACGCGGTGCACAACTCGGGGGCGATGCCCGTCGGTGCCGCTGCCGTACCCGAAGAGAAACAAGCCGTGGGCTGTGGAGCTGTTTCCCAGGTCCCGCTCAGACCTGATCTCAGCTTGATCACGACTGGTTAACACAGGGCAAACAGTCAGTTAATGATTCGGATCAGCGATCTTGTAAGCGCCTGGCGGCTACATCTATCAACGCCGCTACCAGGCATTTTGCTGCCAAACGTGATTTGGACCACAATTCATATTTTGCAGTAACGAGACCAACTTTGTTTCGATCCGATTACTGGAACTCTGTATCGACCCTTGTGCTGACAAGCAGAGCGGACATGGGCAATTTCCTCTTCCTCGCGACTACCTCGCAACCAGTCCGACCGGCTTACGAGATCGCGCTGCGCGAAAAGTTCCGCCCGTCCGATGAGTCGATTCCGTTCGCATCGCTCGGCATCCTCGAGTCCTGGCCGCAGATCATCCGGGCGTCCGCCCGGGGCCGAACAGACCGATTCGGATCAAGATTTACTCCCAAGCTCGAACGAGATCCTCTGGCCCCCAATGCCATGCCAGCGGCAAGTTCTTCGCGACGCCGGATCGCGAGACGGCTACGAGTGCGGTGCCGTGATCGGTTTCGGGCACTGCGGACAGCGAACGGGCGAGACTGTCGTAATCATGGCGGTCGAACGGGCGATCTTCGAGCCACTTGATCGAGCCGACGAAATGCACCGCCCTGGCGACCGGTTCTCGATCGGCCCCGATCAAGTCGATTTCGGGATTGTTCTGCCGGTTCCACCAGCCGCCGACCGCCTCGGTTTCCGGCCACCTCGTATCGGGCAGCAGACGCATGAGGGATTCGCGGACCAGCGGTTCGATAGCGCGTCCGCGCCAGGTGGTCCAGGAACGTTCGATCCGGCTCAGTGCGACATCGCCACGGCCGCGTTCGATGAGTGGAATGCCGCGTTCCAGGAAGGCGAGCCAGAACCGGAGATAGGGGTCGGCGATTCGGTAGCGTTTGTTCTTGGTATCCGGCTTCGTGGACAGCGGAAGATCGCCCGCCACTATCCGCTTGTCCTGCAACATATTCAGCAGCGGATTGAGGGTTCCTGCGGGCAGTACATTCGCTCCACCCGCTTGTGCGGCGATGGTGCTGAAGGTGCGTTCTCCACTGCCGATAGCTTCTAGGACCGCGCGCGAGCGCATCCCCTCCGGAAACTCGCCCAGCAGCGACAACTCGCCTGCCACGAGCAAAGGAGCCAGCGGGTTCGCGGCCGCGTCCCGCAGGAAGTCGGTACGGCTCATCCCTGGGCGCCACGAACTCACGATCTCGGGAAACCCGCCGGTGATCAGCAGCGCGTCGACGCTGTCGGCGGCGTCGAGGCCGGTCATGGCCTGCACATCGGCCAGACGCAGCGGTTCGACGGTCATTTTCGTCGCGCGCCCGAAGAACGGCCGGTCGCGTGATCCGAGGGCCTCCATGACGGAGATGTCGCTGCCGACCAAAAGGAGTAGCACCGGCTTGGCCGACAGGTGGCGATCCCACACCGTCTGCAACGCGCCTTCGAACTCCGGATCCTGTTCGACCAGCCACGGCACCTCATCGATGACCGCGATGCAGGGTGCGTCATCGGGTAAGGCGATCGCCAGGGACCGGAGAGCTTGATTCCAGTCGCCGGCCTGCAACCCCCTGACCAATTCCGCGCGCCCGAGCGCGGACTCGGCGACCGTAGCGGTGAACTCCTCCCGCTCGGCAACGGGATTGCGCCCGCGCGTTGCCTGAAAGACCAGGTAGCCGTGGTTGGAACGATCGCAGAATTCCTGGACGAGCCGCGATTTACCGACCCGTCGGCGACCGGTCACGATGACGGCACGGCCCCGGGTGGTGCCGGTGCCCTCGATCACGGAGTTCAGCTGACGCGCGAGCAGGTCGAGGTCTGCGGACCTTCCGGTGAACTCCACACTCGTCTCCTGAACTAAGGCGGCAACTTACTAAGAATCGATCTTAGTTTACGCACCGAGAGTGTGGTCGGCTTCAGACATCCGTCGGCCCTCGCGCGTGAAGGCTGTGCGCGAGTGCCGACAGTAAGGGATCAGCTGCCGAAGCGGGCCAGTACCGAGCTGGCTTCCTGGGAGGCGGTGCCTTCCTCGGCGAGGTGCGCCATTTCCGGGGCGATTTCACGGCCATGGTGGGCCATCGCCTGGGCGTAGAGCCGCCCGGCCCGGTAGGAGGAACGAACCAGGGGGCCTGCCATGACGCCTGCGAAGCCGATTTCCTCGGCTGTCTTCGAGTGCTCGACGAATTCCTCCGGCTTCACCCAGCGGTCCACGGGGTGGTGGCGGGGGGAGGGACGCAGGTACTGGGTGATGGTGAGGATGTCGCAGCCCGCCTCGTGCAGGTCGCGCATGGCCTGGGTGACTTCCTCGGGGGTTTCGCCCATGCCGAGGATGAGGTTCGACTTGGTGACCAGACCGGCTTCGCGGGCGGCGGTCAGGACCGCGAGGGAGCGCTCGTAGCGGAAGGCCGGGCGGATGCGCTTGAAGATGCGCGGGACCGTTTCGAGGTTGTGCGCCAGCACTTCCGGGCGCGCGGAGAAGACCTCGGCGAGCTGGTCGGGGTTCGCGTTGAAGTCGGGGATCAGCAGTTCCACGCCCGTGTGCGGGTTCAGACGCTTGATGGCGCGGACGGTTTCGGCGTAGAGCCAGGCTCCGCCGTCTTCCAGGTCGTCGCGGGCGACGCCGGTGATGGTCGAGTAGCGCAGGCCCATGGCCTGGACGCTCTCGGCGACGCGGCGGGGCTCGTCGCGATCCAAGGCGGCGGGCTTGCCGGTGTCGATCTGGCAGAAATCACAGCGGCGCGTGCACTGTTCGCCGCCGATCAGGAAGGTGGCCTCGCGGTCTTCCCAGCATTCGAAGATGTTGGGGCAGCCCGCTTCCTCGCAAACAGTGTGCAGGCCTTCGCGCTTCACCAAACCCTTGAGTTCGGAGTACTCGGGCCCCATGGTGGCGCGGGTGCGAATCCACTTGGGTTTGCGCTCGATGGGGGTTTCCGCGTTGCGGGCTTCGATGCGCAAGAGCTTGCGGCCGTTGGGTGCGGACGCGCTGTGTGGTGTCGGGGTATCGACTGAGGTCACTTGATCGACCTTACGCCGTCGCGTTCGTGGTACGCGGGGTGGTGTCACCAGGAGTGACGCGGGAGATATCGTGCTCGCCGACCGGCAGGTCGCCGTCGAGCGCGCGGACGATGGCGTCGGCCACCAGCGGCTTGATCTCGGCGACGGTCACTTCTCGACCGAGTTCGCGGGTCAACGTGGTGACGCCCGCATCGCGGATGCCGCAGGGCACGATGGCCTGGAACCCGTCCATGGCGGCGTTGCAGTTGAACGAGACGCCGTGCAGGGCCACGCCACGCTGCACGCGCACCCCGATCGCGGCGACCTTGCGTTCGGCGTACAACTCGGTGGCGGGCAGCCAGACGCCCGAGCGGCCCTCGACGCGGCCACAGACCAGGCCGAGGCCGGTGCACACGGTGATCAACGCCTCCTCGAGGCGGCGCACGTAGTCGACGACGTCGACCGGCTCGGCGAGCCGCACGATGGGGTAGCCGACCAGTTGGCCGGGACCGTGCCAGGTGATCTTGCCGCCGCGGTCGACCTGCACCACCGGACTGCCGTCGATGGGCAGGTCGTCGGCCTCGGTGCGGCGGCCAGCGGTGTACACCGACGGGTGTTCGAGCAGCAGCAGATGATCGGATCCGCTGCCATCGGCGCGCTGCTCGGCGATGCCGCGTTGCAGGTCCCAGGCGGCGTGGTAGTCGATGAGTCCGAGATCCTCGACCACGATCGGGGTCGTATCGAATCGGGCGGACCGGGTGGTGCGCGGGTTGATCACAGCGACGACGGTACGCCCACGGGGCCGACCGATTCCAGCACCACGATGTGGGAACCCCCACAGCCGGAGCGAGGTTGCCAGGGGGAGAGCTGGAAGGTTGCGGTGTTCGGCTACGGCGTCGCGGAGCGGCGGGGCCGGTCTGCCTCGGGGGAGCCAGGAATCAGTCGACCTCGACCGGCAAGGTCAGCTGCATGAGGGTCAGATCCATCCAGCGGCCGAATTTGTGGCCCACCTCGGGTAGCACGCCGACGGTGCGGAAGCCGAAGCGTTCGTGCAGCACGATCGAACCGGTGTTGGAGGATTCGATGGCGGCGATCATGGCGTGCACGGCGCCCACGCGGCGCGCACGGTCGATCAACTCGGTGAGCAGGGCAGTGGCGATGCCGCGACGCTGGAAGCGTTCGTCGACGTACACGGAGTTCTCGACGGTGTAGCGGTATCCCGATTTGGCGCGCCAAGGCCCGTAGCTCGCGTAACCGGCCAGCTCCCCGCCGATCTCGGCGACCAGCACGGGCAGGCCCGCGCCGGTGCGGGCCTGGAACCAGCCGAGGCGTTCGTCCAAGCCGACGCGCTCGGTGTCCCAGATCGCGGTGGACGTGGCGATATTCGCGTTGTGGATGTCGAGGATCGCCGGAAGATCGGCGGTGGTGGCGTCGCGGATGACGGTGGCGGGCCTGGTGTCGAGTCGGTCGGTCATCGAACATCTCCGGGTCGTCCCACCGCGGCCGCGAGCGCGGCGCCGATGGTGGGATGGTGGAACTGGTAGCCCGCTTCCTCGAGAGCGGTGGGAATGGCCCTCGGGCCGTGCAGGATCGCCTCCTGCGCCATCTCGCCGACGAGTGCGTGCAGCGCGAATGCCGGGATGACGAGCGGAGTCGGGCGATGCAGCGCCCGGCCGAGCGCGCGGCTGAACTCGGCATTGGTGACCGGTGCGGGACCGACCACGTTGATCGGACCGGACACCGTGTCATGGGTGAGCGCGAAGACGATCGCGCCGATCTCGTCGGCCATCGAGATCCACGGCGTGTACTGGCGACCGTTGCCCAGCCGCCCGCCCAAGCCGACCGCGTACAGCGGGTGCAGCATGCCGAGCAGGCCACCGGCCCGGGACAGCACCACGGCGCTGCGCAACAGCACGGTGCGCGCCCCCGCCGCCGTGGCGGGTTCGGTCGCCTTCTCCCAGTCACGGCACAGCGCGGCCAGGAATCCGGAACCGGCGGGCGATGACTCGTCCACCACCCGATCGCCGGTCGCGCCGCCGTAGTAGTGCACGCCGCTGGCGTTGAGCAGCACGGGGACACCCGCGTCGGCCACCGCCCCGGCCAGCACGTCGGTGGGCGTGATCCGGCTGTCCCGCAGCTCTTGTTTGAAGCCGCCGTTCCAGCAGCGCCGTCCGACGCCCGCGCCGCACAGGTTGACCACGGCGTCGGCGCCGCGAAGCGCCCGCTCGTCCAGCTGGGCGCGGGCCGGGTTCCAGGCGAATTCGTCCGGACCCGCGGTTTTCCTGCGCACCAGCCTGGCGACCTCGTGCCCGTCGCGGCGCAGAGCCGCGACGAGCGCCGTCCCGATCAACCCGGACGAGCCGGCGATCACGACCTTCATACGTGCCGCGGGACCTTCCTCACAGGCCGAGATCGGCCTCGAACGCCGCTTCCTCGAGCCGGTGACGGATCGTGGTCAGGAAGCGCCCGGCGTCGGCGCCGTCGATCAGGCGGTGGTCGTAGGTGAGCGGCAGGTAGCACATCGAGCGGACGCCGATGGACTCGTTGCCGGTCTCGTCGGTCACGACGACCGGACGCTTGACGATCGCGCCCGTGCCCAGCATGGCCGCCTGCGGCGGAACCAGGATCGGGGTGTCGAACAGCGCGCCCTGGCTGCCGATGTTGGTGATCGTGAAGGTGCCGCCGGCCAGCTCGTCGGGCTTGAGTCCGCCGTTGCGGGCCCGGTTGGCGATGTCGGCGATGGCCCGCGCCAGCCCGGCCAGCGACAGGTCGCTGGCGTTGTGGATCACCGGGGACAGCAGGCCCTGCTCGGTGTCGACGGCGATGCCGAGGTGCACCGAGGCGTGGTAGGTGATCTCCTTGCTGGACTCGTCGTAGCTGGCGTTGACGTTCGGGTGCACGCCGAGCGCCTCGACCACGGCCTTGGCGAAGAAGGGCAGGAACGTCAGGTTGACGCCTTCGCGCTCCTTGAACGCCGCCTTGGCCTGATTGCGCAGCGCCGCGATCTTGGTGACGTCGGCCTCGTGCACCTGGGTCAACTGCGCGGTGGTCTGCAGCGACTCGCGGGTCTTGGTCGCGGTGATCTGGCGGATGCGGTTGGCCTTCTGCACCGTGCCGACCAGGTGGGCCAGCTGGGAACGGGCGGCGGCGGGCGCGGCGGGCGCCTGCGCGGCCGGAGCTGACGCGGCCGGAGCGGCGGCCGGAGCCGGGGCCTTCTTGGCCTCGGCGGCGGCGAGCACATCCTGCTTGCGAATGCGGCCCCCGACACCGGAACCGGTGATCGCGGCGAGGTCGACGTTGTGCTCGTCGGCCAGCTTGCGGACCAGCGGAGTGACGTACGGAGTTGCGCCGTTGGAGGATTCGGCGGCCGCCGCGGCGGCGGGCGCGGGAGCCGGTTCGGGCTTGGGAGCCGGAGCCGGAGCCGGAGTGGAAGCCGGGGCGGGTGCGGGAGCCGGAGCGGCGGCGACCGGGGCCGGTTCGGGCTTCGGGGCCGGTTCGGGCTTCGGAGCAGGTGCCGGGGCGGGCGCGGGAGCCGGGGCGGCGGCCGCCGGTGCTCCGCTGCCGATGACGCCGAGCTGCCCACCGACGGGCACGATGTCGTCTTCCTGGGCGGAGATCTCCAGCAGGGTGCCCGCGACGGGCGAGGGGATCTCGGTGTCGACCTTGTCGGTGGAGACCTCGAGCAACGGCTCGTCGACGGCGACTTCGTCACCGACCGACTTCAGCCAGCGGGTGACGGTGCCCTCGGTGACCGACTCGCCGAGTTCCGGCATCTTCACCGGCGTGCCGTCGCCGGACGACGCGGGCGCGGCCTGGGCGGCGGGCGCGGGCTGCTCGGCGGGCTGGGGCTCGGCGGCGGGCGCTTCCTCCGAAGGGACGGGGGTCTCCTGCGCGGGCGCCGCGGCTTCGGGAGCGGGCGCGGGCGCGGAAGAAGCCGCCTCACCGGGCTCGCTGATCACGCCGAGCTCGCCGCCGACCTCGACCACGTCGTCTTCGTTCGCGACGATCTTCGACAGCACACCCGCCGCGGGGGACGGGATTTCGGTGTCGACCTTGTCGGTGGAGACTTCGAGCAGCGGCTCGTCGACCTCGACCGTGTCTCCTTCCTGCTTCAGCCACCTGGTCACCGTTCCCTCGGTGACGCTCTCACCAAGAGCGGGCATCTGGACGGAGAAGGCCATGTCCGTTGACTCCTCTGACTGCTCGACGGGGTTCTACAACAGTTGATCTCGCTGCGGACGCCCGCCGCGGGTCGCGACGGGAGTCCGGAAGCCACCGATCATTGTGCGTGGCACCGGAGATCCGTGTGGTTCTTGTACCGCGGTCCATCCTTGCACTCGCGCGCAAGCCATGTAGCACAGGGCGGCGTACTGCGCGGAGCTGGCAGTATGGGAAGACCGGCGGTGAACATTCTCCGGTGCAGGAAAAGGAGGTCGGCGTCGTTGGGTTTGCTGGATCGTTTCCGCGGCGGCGCCGCCCGGGGTGGCGGCACTTCACGTGGGGGTTCGGTGTCCGGGCCGGACGCTCGTCATCTGGCCGACTGGGTGCGCACGCATGTGGGCGTCGAGGGCTACGTCGAACCGAAGACCACGGTGACAGATGTCACAGTTGTCCTTATTGCCGCGGATGGTGAATGGACGCGCCGGATCGTCGGCGAGCGCGGGGCGCAACGGCTTGCCAAGGATTTGCACATCCCCGTCTACGACGTCCGCAAGACCGGATATCCGCAACGCATGCGGGACTACGACGCGCGTAAGAGGATGGAGCGGCAGCGCGAGATGGAGCGGGACCTGTACGACCTCTGAGCCGCCGGATTGTCCGTTGCGCCCGATTCCTGCCGGACCCGTGGGGGGTGCCGCGGAGCCGTCTCGCTTGTCGTCAGTGACGCGAGCCGGACCCGCCGGAATGTCGGTCGGGGAGGCCCGGAATGTCGGTCGGGGAGGCATGGAACACGTGACGCGGCGAACCGGGTGCCCTGCGCGCGTCGTCCGGGAGCCGCTCCGGACGACGCGCGTCGCGCTCACTCCCCGGCGATGTCCTGGAGCACGGCGATCAGCGTGCGGACCGGCACGCCGGTGCCGCCCTTGCCGATGTAGCCGAACGGGCCGCCGGTGTTGTAGGCCGGGCCTGCCACGTCGAGGTGGGCCCACTGCACGTTCTCCGGGACGAACTCCTTGAGGAACAGCCCGGCCGAGAGCATGCCGCCCCAGCGGTGCGGCGCGACATTGGCCAGGTCGGCGATCTTGGAGTTCAGGTCGCCGCGCAGTTCGGCGGGAAGCGGCATGGCCCAGCCGTTCTCCCCGACCTCGCGGGAGATGCGGGCCACCCTGTCGCGGAACTCGTCGGTGCCCATCACGCCGGGCGTGCGGGTGCCGAGCGCGACCATCTGCGCCCCGGTCAGGGTGGCCACGTCGATCAGGTATTCGGGGTCGTCCTCGCTCGCGCGCACGATCGCGTCGGCGAGGATCAACCGGCCCTCGGCGTCGGTGTTGAGCACCTCGACGGTGGTGCCGCCGTATTGGGTGAGCACGTCGCCGGGGCGCTGCGCGGTGGCCGACGGCATGTTCTCCGCCATCGGCACCGTCGCGGTGACGGTGATCGGCAGGCTCAGCCGCGCGGCCAGCAGCGTCGTGGCGATCACGGCGGCGGCGCCCGCCATGTCGGAGGTCATGTTCTCCATGTTCTGCGCGGGCTTGATGGAGATTCCGCCGGTGTCGAAGGTGATGCCCTTGCCGACCAGCGCCACCTTCTTCGGGCCGCCCGCGTAGGTGATCCGGATCAGGCGCGGCGGGCGCGAGGAACCCTTGCCCACGCCGAGCACGCCGCCGTAACCGCCCGCTTCCAGCGCTTTCTCGTCGAGCACCTCCACGGTGAGGCCCGCGGCCTCGGCGAGTTCCTGAGCACGCGAGGCGAACTCGGCCGGGAACAGGTGGCTGGGCGGGGTGTTCACGAAATCCCGTGCGGTGGCGACGGCCTCGGCGGTGACCTGCGCGCGGAACAAGGCTTCTTCGCCGAATCCCGGCTCGGGCACGAGCAACTCGACGCGGGCCACGGGCCGCTCGTCCGGCTTGGGCGCCGACTTGTCCGAGCGGAACGGCGTGAACGAGTAGGCGCCCAGGTAGAAGCCCTCGGCGGCGGCGGCGATATCCAGCCCGGACAGCGTGGTCACCGCCAGTTCGGTGCCGGACAGCGAGCGGGCGGCCACACCGGCCGAACGGCGGATCTGCTCGGCGTCGAGCTTCTCGGCGGAGCCAAGGCCGACGGCCAGGACGCTGCTCACGCCGTCCAGCCCGACCGGCGCCGGGATGCGGGTCAGCTCCTCGGCTTTGCCCTTGGCGCCCACCGCGCCGAGCTGATCGAGCAGTTCCGCGCGCACGTCGGCGGTGAGCACGTCGCCGAACAGGTCCTCGGGCACGATGGCGGGACCGTCCTCCGAGGAGGTCAACCCGATGACGAGCACATCGGTATCCGCGCCGATGGTCTCGGTGCGTGCCAGTTCCGGTCCGAGCGAGCGATCTGCAACAGCGGTCATTGGCACAGGCTATTCGCTTCGTTCCGGATGGCGCACCGCGACGCCGTCGAGCAGGAGTTCCACCGCGGTCGCGAGCAGGTCGTCGAAGTCCATCTCGAAGGTGGAGTCGAGGTCGGTGAAGTAACGGTGCAGGACGGGGCGCAGCGCCGGGTCGAGCAGTTCGGCGAGTTCGCGCGGCGCGGCCGTCTCGGCGGCGTCGCGCGGATCGCCGAGGCGGTCGGCGCGCTCGGAACTCCACAACAGCGCGAGCCCTTGGACCAGGCCCGACAGGGCGAGGTAGGTCGCGAATCCGGTCTGCCGGGTCAGGCCGGGATGGTCGAGGGCGGCGAAGTTGCGCTCCAGGACGTCCAGCAGCGCCGGGCCCAGCGGCGGACGGACGCGCGCCAGCAGCGGCAGCATCCACGGATGCCTGCGGTAGAGGCGCCACTCCTCGTGCGCCTCGTGCCGTAGCCGGGGACGCCAGCCGGTGCACTCCGTCCCGGGTGGCGGGATCTCGTCGAGCGCCAGCTCCGCCATGCTCGCCAGGAGCGCCTCGCGGTCCGGGAAGTGGCGGTAGAGGGTGGCGGTCGCGACGCCCAGCGCGCCGGCCAGGCGGCGCATGGTGAGTCCGTCGAGTCCGTCGCGGTCGGCCAGCTCCATCGCCGCGCGTGCGATGCCGACGGTGGTGAGCCGCGCCGGACGGGTGGGGCGGCGCACCGGAATCGCCGCGCGGCGGGCGCGATAGGCGCGGGCCTGGCAGGACCGCGAGCAGTACTTGCGCCGTCGGCCCCGGCTCGGCTGGGCGAGTTCGTCGTGGCAGATCGCGCAGGTCATCCGGTTTCCGTTTCGACACACGAACAGGTGTGACGAAATGGTAGTGATACGGCTTCGACCTGCCTAGATTCATGCGTGAACACGGTGTTCGCAGGGAAAGGGGAGGCGGATGGAGATCACCGCTCGCCAGGCGCGCATCCAGGACCGTGACGCGCTGATCGAGGCGTTCGGCATCGCCAGCGCGGACGAGGTGGTGACCGCGTGGGTGCTCGAAGGACAGCCCGATACGGGTTTCCGTACCGCGTTCGTGCCCGGTCTGGTCGATCGAGCGTTGCGCGACGACGAGATCTGGGTCGCGGGCGCGGGCGAGGAGATCTGGTCGATGTCGATCTGGCAGCACGTCACCTCGGTCGAACGATTCGCCGACGAAGCCGCCGAGGCGCGGACCATGCTCGAGCAGGCTCCCGATCTGCGCGTGGCGCAGCGGCTGGTGATCGTCACCGACCTGCTCGCCCGCGAACACCCCCGGGAGTTCCCACATCGGTATCTGCAGGTGATCGTCACGGTGCCGGAGCATCGCGGAAAGGGAGCCGGAGCGGCGATTCTCGCCGATCGCTTGAAGGCGGCGTCCGAAGCGGACGTTCCGGCGTTCCTGGAAGCCAGCACCGAACGATCCGCTCGGCTCTACCGCCGCTGCGGATTCGCGCCGACCGGAACGACGCACACTTTGCCGCAGAACGGCCCGACGCTCATCCCGATGTGGTTCCGGCGTTAGCGCGTGCGAGCGTCGGACGCCCTGGTCCCGGATAAGCTCGGCTGGTGACCGAGACGAACCTGCTGCAAGGACCCATCCACGCCGTGCACGTCGAGCTGGGGGCGACCTTCGCGCCGTTCGGCGGCTGGGAGATGCCGGTGTCCTATGCGGGCACGGTGACCGAGCACCAGGCGGTTCGCACGACGGTGGGGCTGTTCGACGTCAGCCATCTCGGCAAGGCGACGGTGCGCGGCCAGGGCGCCGCGGCGTTCGTGAACTCGGCCCTGACCAACGATCTCGGCCGCATCCGGGCGGGCAAGGCGCAGTACACACTGTGCTGTGCCCCGGACGGCGGAGTGATCGACGACCTGATCGCCTACTACGTCGGCGACGAGGAGATCTTCCTGGTGCCGAACGCCGCCAACACCGCGGCGGTCGTCGCGGAACTGAGCAAGGTCGCGCCCGAGGGCGTCACGGTGACCGACGAGCATCGCGACTACGCCGTGTTCGCGGTGCAGGGCCCGCGCTCCGGCGAGGTGCTGAGCGCGCTCGGGCTGCCCACCGACCTCGAGTACATGGCCTACGCCGACGCCGAGTGGGACGGCCGTCCTGTCCGGGTCTGCCGCACCGGATACACCGGCGAGCACGGCTACGAATTGCTGCCGCGCTGGGCCGACGCCGAATCACTGTTCCGCGCCTTGGTCGAGCGGGTGCGCGCCGCCGAGGGCCAGGTGGCCGGGCTCGGGGCCCGCGACACCCTGCGTACCGAGATGGGCTATCCGCTGCACGGACACGAACTCTCGCTGGACATCTCCGCGGTGCAGGCGCGCTGCGGGTGGGCGGTCGGCTGGCAGAAGCCGGAGTTCTGGGGGAAGGCCGCTCTGGAACAGGAGAAGTCGGCCGGTCCGCGCCGAATCCTGCTGGGGCTGAAAGCACTCGACCGGGGTGTGCTCCGGCAAGGACAGACCGTGCTGCGTGATGGCGAGCCCGTCGGCGAAACCACTTCCGGCACGTTCTCGCCCACCCTCAAGGTCGGCATCGCGCTGGCATTGCTCGACACCGCGGCGGACATCCAACCCGGCGCCGAGGTCGAGGTCGACGTGCGCGGCCGCCGCGTGCGCTGTGAAATCGTGCGTCCGCCGTTCGTGCGGACCAGCACCAAGTGACCCGTCCTTCTTCCTGACGCACGGGCGATCGGCTGCGGGCGGCGCTGCGCGGAGGGGTGTGGACCATGGCGAAATGGCCGGAATCGGGCCGGATAGGATCGTCGCCATGACCGCTGCCGCACAGTTCACCCGTATTCCGCACCCCGCGCCGCTTCCGGCGCAGCGGCGACAAGAGGTACTGGCGGAGCCGGGGTTCGGGCGGTACTTCACCGATCACATGGTCTCGATCGATTACGCCGGCGGCACCTGGACGAACGCGCGGGTGGAGCCGTACGGGCCGCTGGCGCTGGACCCCGCGACCATGGTGTTCCATTACGGCCAGGCCATCTTCGAGGGACTCAAGGCCTACCGGCACGGTGACGGCAGCGTCTCCTGCTTCCGCATCGACGCCAACGCCGCGCGTTTCCGCCGGTCGTCTCGCCGGATGGCGATGGCCGAGCTGCCCGACGAGCTGTTCATCGAGTCGGTGCGCCAATTGCTCGAGGTGGACCGCGACTGGGTGCCCGCGGCGGGCGGCGAGGAATCGCTGTACCTGCGGCCGTTCATGTTCGCGACCGAGGCCGGACTCGGCGTGAAGCCCGCCGCGGCGTACAAGTACCTGCTGCTCGGTTCCCCGGCCGGAGCGTACTTCCCGCGTGGCGTCAAGCCGGTGCGGGTCTGGCTGTCCACCGAATACGTGCGCGCCGCGCCGGGCGGCACCGGCGAGGCGAAGGTCGCGGGCAACTACGCGGCTTCGCTGCTGGCGCAGGCCGAGGCGTCGGCCAAGGGCTGCGACCAAGTGGTGTGGCTGGACGCGTGTGAGCGCCGCTACGTCGAGGAGATGGGTACCAACAACCTGTTCTTCGTCTTCGGTTCCGGCTCCGACGCGCGGCTGGTGACCCCGGAACTGTCCGGCTCGCTGTTGCCTGGCATCACCCGCGACTCGCTGCTCACCCTCGCCGCCGATTCCGGCTTCCCGGTCGAGGAGCGCAAGATCTCGGTCGAGGAATGGCGCAAGGGCGCCGAATCCGGTGAGATCACCGAGGTTTTCGCGTGCGGCACCGCCGCGGTGATCACGCCGGTCGGCTGGGTTCGCTCCGGTGCGGGCGAATTCACCATCGGCGGTGGCGAGCCCGGCGCGGTCACCATGGCCCTGCGCGACACCCTCACCGGCATCCAGCGCGGCACCTTCGCCGACAAGCACGGGTGGATGCGGCGGATGTGACTCAGCCCGGCATCAGCATGTGCCACTGCTCCAGCGTCTGCGGACGCATGACGTAGTTTTTGTCCCGGACAGTGGACAGCGCGGCGCTGGGTTCCTGCGAGTACCAGTGGCCCGGATAGACGACCGGGTCGCCGGCGAGTCCGGCCAGGTAGCGCAGGCTGCGGAACATTTCGTCCGAATCGCCGCCGGGGAAATCGGTGCGGCCACAGCCGTCGACGAACAGGGTGTCGCCCGCGATGAGGCGGTTGTCGAACAGGAAGCACTGACTGCCGGGCGTGTGGCCGGGCGTGTGTAGTAACTCGATGTCGAAGGCTCCGACGGTGACCTTGTCGCCGTGCTCGTGGCCGGTGAGTTCGCTCTCGGCGATCCCGGTGACGTTGGCCACCCACGGCAGCTCTTTGGCGTTGACATGCACTGGGACGCTTGTCTTTTCGAGCAGCTCGCGCACCCCGCGCAGGGTGAAGCCGAGCATCGTGCCGCCCACGTGATCGGGGTGGTGGTGGGTGGCGAGCACCCCGCTCAGCCGCAGGCCGTCGCCCTCGGCGATGTCCACCAGATCACCCGCGGCGTAGGCCGGATCGATCACCACGCAGTCGCCCGTTTCCCGATCGCCGATCAGATACGCGAAGTTGCGCATCTGCGTCGCGATCGGATCGCCCACGGCGTAGTCGCGTCCCGACAACAGCTGGCGAAAGTACAGGCGCTCAGAAGACATACCGCCCACCTTATTGCCCGACCCAGACGATCCGCGCGCCACCGCCGGAAAAATTCCAGTGACCCAGACTCTCGCCCCCAAAGGCTCGCAGGGGACGGTCAGCCGGGCTGGATCGTGAGGGACAGCACGGCCGCGGTGAGGGCCACCGTGGTCTCGACCGCGGCGCCGAGGACGTCACCGGAGAGCCCGCCGAAACGGCGCGCGCAGTGCCGGACCAGCACCGTCGACGCGGCCAGTCCGAGCGTCACGGCCAGTGGGCCGAGCCACGGGCGGCCCGGGACGGCGAACACGGCGAGAGCCGCCGCGGTCACCGGCCACATGACCGCGGCGGCGGCCGATTGCGTGCCGGCCACCAGAACACCGAACCCGGTGCCCGGCGCGGCCTGGACGCCCCGGCAGGCGAGGATCACCGCGACGCGGCCGGTCACCACGGCGAGAGCGGCGGCGAACCACCGGCCCGAATCGGCCAGGGACGCGAACGAGAACGCCTGTATGCCGATGACGAACGTCAGCCCGGCGACGCCGAATGGTCCGGCCCCGCCGCTCTTCATGATCTGCCTGGCCCGCTCCGGCGGCCCATAGCTGCCGAGCCCGTCCAAGGTGTCGGCCAGGCCGTCGAGATGCATACCCCTGGTGATCAACGCCAGCGCGCCGACCACCAGCAGCCCGGCCAGCGCGGCGCTCGCCCCGGCCCCGGTCAGCGCCCAGAGCAGGCCCGCCGCCCCGGCCCCGAGCAGGGCGCCGACCAGCGGCGCCAGCAGGATCGCCCGCCCCGCCGCCGCGCGGTCCACGGCATCCGGCCCGCGGACCGGGAGCACCGTGAGCCAGGAAATCGCCAGCCGAACCCCGTTCACGCCGATCCTCCGCGGACGGGCGGCGCTTCCCTGGGGACCGGGTGCAGCGGGCGGACTGCCGACGCCTGCGGATCGCCGCTCGAAGCCCCGAACGGTCCGGCGGGAACGAGGTCACGGCAGCCGCGCCGAGTGGTGGGCAGGTGGCGGCCGCGCGGCAGGGCGGACCTCACTTGCGCAGGTTCGGCGGGGCGGTCGCCGGTTCGGCGTCGGAGGTGCTGACGCCCGCTTCGGCGAAGGTGGACATCTCCGCGAGAGCCGCCACCGCCGAGCGGAGGATCGGAAGCGCGGTCAAGGCGCCGGAGCCTTCGCCGAGGCGCATGGTCAGGTCGAGCAGAGGGTCCAGGCGCAGGTGCCGCAGCGCGAGGTCGTGTGCCGGTTCGGTGGAGCGGTGACCGGCCAGCCACCAGGCGCTCGCGCCCGCGGCGAGGTCCTCGGCGACCATCGCCGCGGCCGTGACGACGACGCCGTCCAGGACGACGGGGGTCCGACGGGTGGCGGCCTGGGCGAGGAACGCCGCAATCGCGGCGAAGTCGGCGCCCGCGGCCACGCGGAGGAGTTCGACCGGGTCCTTCACCACCGGGCGGGCACGGCGCATCGCGTCGCGGATCGCGGCGACCTTGCGGATCCATCCGGCGTCGTCGACGCCGGTGCCGCGCCCGACCGCCGCGACCGGCTCGGTATCGGTCAGGCTCGCGACGAGCACGGTGGCCGGAGTGGTGTTGCCGATGCCCATGTCACCAGCGATCAGCAGGTCGGCGCCCGCGTCGATCTCCTCGTCGGCGATGGCACGGCCTGCTTCGATCGCCGCTCGGACCTCTTCGGCGGTGAGCGCGTCCTCGCGGTCGATCGCCCCGCTGGAGCGGCGCACCTTGTGCTCGGACACCTGCGGATCGGTGTCGGCGTCGACGGAGATGTCCGCCACCCGAACCGTCGCGCCCGCCACCGCCGCCAGCGCGTTCACCGCGGCGCCGCCACCCAGGAAGTTCGCGACCATCTGCGCGGTGACCTCACTCGGATACGCCGACACCCCGTGCCGCGCGACGCCGTGATCCCCGGCGAAGACCACGACCCTGGCGCGCTCGAACTGCTTCGGCGGGCACGTGCCCTGGCAGGCCGCCACCCAGTTGCCGAGTTGCTCCAATCGGCCCAGTGCACCGGCGGGTTTGGTCAGCTGCGCCTGCCGTTGCTCGGCCGCCGCACGAAACTGTGTGTCCGGAGGCGCTACCGGTCCGAATCCGTGCGTCACTATCGAGCCTTTCGGTCATGGCGGGTCAGCCGACTACGCCGCCCAATCTTGCCATTGCCACTTCGCGCCGTGGGTCCGTGACCTGATCTCCGGCGGTGGGCGGTGCGACCGATCCGCGCGGTTCACCGCCGGTCGTCGCTCGTAGTCGCGCGGGCTACTTGAGACGGAGGGGGAGGCCCGCCACGACTAAGAATGCCTCGTCGCAGACCTGGGCCAAGCGCTGGTTGAGGGTGCCGATCTCGTCGCGGAAGAGGCGGCCCGAACGCGTGGCCGGGATGACGCCCATGCCTACCTCCGGGCTGACGATCACGAGATCACCGGTGTAGGCGGCGACGGCCGCGACCAGTGCGTCGGTGTCGGGGGAGACCGTGCCGCGCGGAGCCTCCCAAGCCTCGCGCGCGTCGATGCGTGCGGTCAGCCAGGTGCCGATGTCGTCGATCAGGGTCACGTCGGGCGGCGTGGGCATGAACGCGGTGAGAATCGCTGTCGGGTCGGCGCTTTCGATGGTCGACCAGCCCGCCGGGCGTCGGCCGCGATGTTTGGCGATCCGCTCGGCGAAATCGTGGTCGGCGGGATCGGGTACCGCGGTGGCGAGATAGCGCACCGGGCCGCCGGCCCGGAGCGCGAGGTCCTCCGCGAACGCCGACTTCCCGGACCGCGCGCCACCCAGAACGAGGATGCTGCGCGGCGCCGCGGGCGAGGGACTTTCCGACACGAGTGCACGGTATCAATCGAACGGCGGATTGCCGCGTGACTCCCGATGCACGCCTGATGCGTGCCGCGCTCCGGCGAACTTCGGAATGCGGCCTGCGGCGAGACGTGCCGAGCGGGCGCGGCGGTAGGCCGGACAAATGGTGGCGGCGGGTCCGGTCCCAGGCGGGATCGTCGGGCGGCTACGAGTGGCCTGGCTATGGGGTCGTCGAGGCACCGCGTATCGGACGCGAGTCGTGTTCTTCGATGTCGCAGGCCAGCCAGCCGGTGATGTTCGCCAGGTCGGAGTGCCGCGGTCCGGCAGATTCCGCCGCCTTCGCGAGGTCCTGTCGCCGTTCCGCGATCAGGCGGGTGTGTCCGAGCTGCGTCCGAAGCGGCGGCGGTACTCGGTGGGGGCGATGCCGACGAGGCGCTGGAAGTGGTGGCGCAGGAGGGCGCCGGAGCCGAAGCCGGAGCGATCGGCGATGTGCTCCAGTCCGAGGTCGGTTTCCTCGAGCAGTTGCTTGGCCAGCAGGACGCGCTGGTTGGTGAGCCATTTCACGGGGGTGGTTCCGGTCTCGGCGGCGAATCGGCGCGCGAAGGTGCGGGTGGACATGTTGGCGCGGGCGGCCAGGTCTTCCACCGTGTGCGGCAGGTCGAGGTGCTCGTTCATCCACTCCAAGGTGGGGATGAGGCTGTCGGAGGTGCAGGCCGCGACGGGGCGTTCGATGAACTGGCGCTGCCCGCCGTCGCGCTGCGGGGGGACCACCATCCGCCGCGCGATCGCGTTGGCCACGCCGCTGCCGAGCTCGCGCCGCACCAGGTGCAGGCAGGCATCGATACCCGCGGCGGTGCCAGCGCTGGTGATCAGGTCACCTTCATCGACGAACAGCACGTCCGGATCGACGGTGGCCCCGGGGTACTCGGCCGCGAGTTTCTCCACGTAGCGCCAGTGCGTGGTGCATTTGCGGCCGTCGAGCAGCCCGGCCGCCCCGGCCAGGAACGCTCCGGAACACACGGTGAGCACGGTCGCCCCGGCGGCCGCAGCGTCACGGATGGCCGCGACGACCCGCGGATCGAATCCATGGTCGGCCGCGGCGGCGGGGATGGCCACCAGATCGGCCGCCGCCAGTTCCTCCAGCCCGTACTCCGGTGTGACGGTGATGCCGGGGCTGGTCGAGTGCAGCGGGACACCCGGCTCGGCCCCGCACACCCGGAAATCGAAGGCGGGCAGTCCGTCGGCCGTGCGGTCGAGGCCGAAAACCTCACAGATGACCCCGAATTCGAACATGGCCATGCGTTCGGACAGCACCACGGCGACCTTCGACAGCATGCGACCAGTCTAGTGGCCGTATTTTTGCGAACAATGTCAGTACCGCCACTTTCGGCGGTAAATCACTGACCGCAAAATTACTGCCATGGTTACTTTTCTCATCACCCTGGCGGTCATCGTGGCTTTCGCCACGCTCATCGCCCGCGGTACCGACCGCGCGGGCTCCTCAGATGTGATCGACCGCGACGCGCAGCGGCTGCACTCCGAGCTGGCGGCGATGCTCGGCCGCAACACCCATCACCGCTGACCAACCGGGGAAGTTCGGCCCAGCGCACGCCGCGTCCGGACACCACGTCGATTTCGAGCATCCGGCACGGCTCATCGGGCCGAGGGCGAAGACCGCACACCTGAGCTCTCGAGCTCACACGGGGGCCGCGAACACCCAGCGCCGCAGGCGCTGGAAGAACTACACAGCGTCGCCGGGGGTTACTCGCGGCTTCGGGGCGCGCATCTTGCGGATCTGCGAGGCGCGGACGAAGGCGTACCAGCCGAGGCGGTAGCCGCCGTCGGTGGTCTCCGGGAAACGCTCCCTGACCCGGTTGTTCACCACGCGGCCGAGCAGGACGCCCTCGATGCCCATGAACAGCATCATCACCAGCATGGCCAGGGTGACGACGGTCTGCAGCGCGGGCGCGAGGAACATCGAGAAGATCAGCACCAGCGCCATCGGCATGAACAGGCCGACCAGGTTGCGCCGGGCGTCGACGATGTCGCGGACGAAGGCCCGGACCGGGCCCTGGTCGCGGGGCGGCAGGTATTTGTCCTCGCCCGCGAGCATGCGCTCCCGTCGATCCGCGGCGGCCTCGCGCCGCTTCGCGGACGCCGCCTTGCGCTCCGCTCTGGTGCCCCGCGCGGCCTTGCGCCGGGCGCGGGCCTCCTTCGCGGTGAGCGGAGCGGGTGCTATCGGGCCGCGGCGCTTGCCTTGCGCGTCACGGCGTTTCGGGGTGGGACGGCCCTTGCCCGCGGTGGCCGTGGCCGCCGCGCGGGTGGTGCTTGCGACCGGGTCACCGTTGGTGACCACCGTCGATGCGGCGGTCGCGTCGGTGGTGCTGGACTCGCCGCGACGGAACAATTTCACACCGACCAGGCTATTCGATGGGTGGCGCGGCGAGAAATGCGGTCCGATTCGCCCGGAGTGTGCGGGCTCACGGAGGTTGCGTGTCACCGCGGACCGGCTGGTGGCAAGATGGAGGAATAGCAGCCCGCCGAGTGGTGTTTACCGACACGACCCGTGTGCTGTTCCACGGGTTCGACCACAGGTTCCTCGAGGAGAGTTCATGACTGTGCAGAACGAGACCGCCACCCACGGTGTGACTCTGACCGACGCCGCCGCCACGAAGGCGAAGGCCCTGCTCGACCAGGAGGGCCGCGACGACCTGGCGCTGCGGATCGCGGTGCAGCCGGGTGGTTGTGCCGGCCTGCGTTACCAGCTGTTCTTCGACGACCGCTCGCTCGACGGCGACCTGACCGTCGACTTCGGTGGCGTCACGCTGGCCGTCGACCGGATGAGCGCGCCGTACGTGCAGGGCGCCTCGATCGACTTCGTCGACACCATCGAGAAGCAGGGCTTCACCATCGACAACCCGAACGCCACCGGCTCCTGCGCCTGCGGCGACTCCTTCAACTGAGGTAGTAGCGTCCCGGCGCGGCCGCGGAGATCGGCCGCGTTCGATCGGAACAACTGATCTCGTAAGGACATGGGTAACTCGTCGGGAACGCCCAGGACCCGAGCGGCACTTGCGCAAGACCTGAACGCAAATCCGGTGCCGCTCAACTAGTACGGCCTGAAGACCCGGAGAGGCGGCATCAGCTACGGTGAGATCGGGACTCGCGTCCCGGTCTGCACCGCCTGCCGCCTACCGTTGAAGGGGCTCAGCCACGTGTCCATCGCCGTTTCCGCGTCCATTGCGACCGACCACCTCATGCGTTTTCCCGGACGGTTCGCCGACGTACTGCTGGCCGATCAGCTCGACCACGTGTCGCTGAGCTTCCTCGTCGACGATCTGCAGATCCGTCGTGGAGGCGTCGGCGGCAACATCGCCTATGCCATGGGCCTGCTCAATCGGACGCCCCTGCTGATCGGAGCCGTCGGCGCCGACTTCGGCGAATACCGCGCTTGGTTGGAGAAGCACGGGGTCGACTGCTCCACCGTGCTGGTGTCCGACCGCGCGCACACCGCGCGTTTCGTCTGCACCACCGACAACGACATGGCCCAGCTCGCGTCGTTCTACCCCGGCGCGATGAGCGAGGCCCGCGACATCTCCATCGCCGAACTCGCCGAAACGCGGGACCTCGACCTCGTCCTGATCGGCGCCAACGACCCGGAGGCGATGCTGCGGCACACCGCCGAGTGCCGCGAATTGGGGATCCCGTTCGCCGCCGATCCCTCGCAGCAGCTGGCCCGCTTGGACGGCGACCAGTCCGTACAGCTGATCGACGGCGCCGCATATCTTTTCACGAACAAGTACGAGTGGGGCCTGCTGCTGCAGAAGACCGGCCTGACCGAGGAAGAGGTCGCCCAGAAGGTCGGCGTCCGCGTCACCACTCTGGGCGCCGACGGCGTGCGGATCGTCGATCGCGACGGCACCGACGTGACCGTCGGCGTCGTGCCCGAGATCGAGAAGGTCGAGCCGACCGGCGTCGGTGACGCCTTCCGCGCCGGCTTCCTCACCGCGCACACCGCCGGGCTGAGCCTGGAGCGTTCCGCGCAGCTGGGCTCGCTGATCGCCGTGCTCGTGCTGGAGACCATGGGCACCCAGGAATGGACGCTGACCAAGGAGTCCGCGCTCGAGCGCCTCAGCCAGGCCTACGGTCCCGAAGCCGCGGCGGACATCAAGACGCTGCTGTAGACCGCGCGAACGAAAGGCGCGCACCCGGCCGGGTGCGCGCCTGTCCCGCGTTTCGGAGTCAGAGCGAGACCGGGTAGACCGGCTCCTGGATCTCCGGCTTGATCCGGTCCTCGACGAAGATGCCGTGCCACACCATGAACACCAGCAGTGTCCACAGCCTGCGGCTGTGATCGGCGGTCCCGGCCCGGTGCGCGACCAGCATCTCGCTGATCGCGGCTTTGTTCAGCAGGTGGTCGGTCTGCGACTCCGCGATCTGCTGCTGCGCCCAGTCGTAGAGTTCCGTGCCGCGCAGCCAGTGCCGCAGCGGGACCGGGAAGCCGAGTTTGGCGCGGTGCAGCACGTGCGGCGGCACGATGCCCTCCAGCGCCTGACGCAGCGCGTACTTCGTGGTCTCCTTGGTGATCTTCTGGTCGAACGGCAGTCCCTCGGCCGCCTTCAGCACCTCGGAGTCCAGGAACGGCACGCGCAGTTCCAGCGAGTTGGCCATGGTCATCTTGTCGGCCTTGACCAGGATGTCGCCGCGCAACCAGGTGAACAGGTCCAGGTGCTGCATCCGGGCCACCGGATCCCAGCCGCGCGACTGCGCGTAGAGGGGCGCGGTGACGTCCTGGTGGGTCCATTCCGGCCGGAACTCGCGCAGCACGGCGCGCAGCTGGGCGTCGCTGAAGCTGCGCGCGTTGCCGTAGTAGCGCTCCTCCAGCGTGAGCGAGCCGCGGTGCAACAGGCTCTTGCCCCTCGTGCCGTCCGGAATCCGGTCCGACAGCTTGCCCGCCAGCCTGCGCAGGCCGCGGGGCAGCTTCTCGAACGGCTTCAGCGACAGCGGCTCGCGGTAGATGGTGTATCCGCCGAACAGCTCGTCGGCACCCTCACCCGAGAGCACCACCTTGACGTGCTTGCGGGCCTCCTTGGCGACGAAGTACAGCGGGACCAGCGCCGGGTCGGCCACCGGGTCGTCGAGGTACCAGACGATCTCCGGGATCGCCGCGGCGAACTCGGCGGGGGAGACCACCTTCACCACGTGCCGCGCGCCGATCGCCTCGGCGCTCTCGGCGGCCACGTCCACCTCCGAGTAGCCCTCGCGCTCGAACCCGGTCGTGAACGTGATCAGCTTCGGGTTGTGCCGCATGGCCAGCGCCGCGACCGCGGTGGAGTCGATGCCGCCGGACAGGAACGAGCCGACCGTCACGTCGGCGCGCATGTGCTTGGCGACGGAGTCCTCGAGCGCCGCGGCGATCTCCCGGTAGCGGGACGCCGCCGAGCCGGGGGTGAACGGGCGCACCGGGAACTTCGGGGTGAAGTACCGGGTGACGACCGGCGCCGCGCCGGGCCGCACGGTGGCGTAGCTGCCCGATTCCAGCCTGCGGACGTCCTTGTGCAGCGTCTCCGGCTCGGGCACGTACTGCAGCACCGTGTAGTGCTCCAGCGCCCGCGGGTCCAGCGCGTCGCTCAGCCGCAGCGCGGGCAGCAGTTCCAGCAGACTCTTCTTCTCGCTGCCGAACGCGGTTCCGCCCGGCCCGGTGGCCAGGAACAGCGGTTTGATGCCGAACGGGTCGCGGGCCAGGAACAGCTCCTGGGTCTCGGTATCCCAGATCGCGAAGGCGAACATGCCGCGCAGCCGCCGCACCGCCTCCGGACCCCAGTAGTGGAACGCCGCGACGATGGCCTCGCTGTCGCCCTCGGTCTGGAAGATCTTGCCGTCCGGGAACTCGGCGGCGTGCGCCTCGGCGAGTTCCGCGCGCAGCTCCAGGTAGTTGTAGATCTCGCCGTTGAAGGTGAGCGCGTAGCGGTCGGGCCGCTCGGGCGGGCCCCAGCGCAGCGGCTGGTGCGAGTGCTCGATGTCGATGATCGACAGGCGGTTGAAGCCGAAGATCACATGGTCGTCGTGCCAGGTGCCGCGCTCGTCCGGGCCGCGGTGGCGCACGCAGTGCAAGGCCTCGTAGACCTGCTCCACCGTGCCAGGTGCCGCCTCGTCAGATGCCAGGTATCCGAGCAGTCCACACACGGCGTCGGCAACCTCATTTCTCACAGTCGGGATACGCGCGCACCGGATGGGGCGCAAGGGGACGAAATCTAGTGTCCGAGTATGCCGCACCTAGGGCGTCCGCGCCTCGCGCGCGTCACGTCAGGACGGAATCGCTGGTGACGATGATCCCGGCGGGCCCGGTGAGGTGTCGAAGCCGACCCGACGACAAAGGGGGGGTGCGTTTGGTCTACGCTGCGTAGTACTCAGGTCTCTCTCAGGCGACCCGCGCGCGAATGCGCCGGCCCGGGGAGTGCCCTGATACGAGCTTAGGACGTATCGTCGGGGCCGATCGCAGCCCGGACGATGCACTGTCGGAATGTGTGGCGACCAGGAAGGCGTGAGCGTGGCGCACAAGGCGAGCGAAGAGATCGGGGCACGACCCGCCCGGGGTCGGCAGGGCCGTATCCTTCGGCGGGCCGGGCTGGCGGTGTCCTTGGGGATCACCGCGCTGCTCGTCTCGGGCTGCTCGATCGACACTGTTTGGCTGCGGTTCGGCTGGCCGTCCGGCGTCACGCCGCAGGCCACCCGGATGCGGGAGTTGTGGACCTGGTCGGTCATCGCCGCGCTGGCGATGGGCGTGCTGGTCTGGGGTCTGACCTTCTGGACCATCGCGTTCCACCGCAAGAAGGCCGACTCTCCGGAGTTCCCGCGCCAGACCGGCTACAACGTGCCGCTGGAGCTGACCTACACGGCGATTCCGTTCGTCATCATCGCCGTGCTGTTCTACTTCACCGTGGTCGTGCAGAACTACGTGCACGAGAAGGTGGACAACCCCGACGTCACGGTCGACGTGACCGCCTTCCAGTGGAACTGGAAGTTCGGCTACCGCAACGTCGACTTCAAGGACGGCTACCGGTTCGACGGCATCGACACCTCGCGTGAGGCGCTGAACCAGGAGCAGCTCGAGGGGTACAAGGAACGGACCAAGGACGGCCACCCGCAGCCGGGCCCGGTGCACGGCAAGCCGGAGAACGACATCCTCTCCTACCTGCACTACGACAAGGTCGAGACGATCGGCTCGAGCAACGAGATCCCGGTCCTGGTGCTGCCGACCGGCAAGGTCATCGAGTTCCAGCTCGCCGCCGCCGACGTGATCCACGCCTTCTGGGTGCCGGAGTTCCTGTTCAAGCGCGACGTGATGCCCAACCCGAAGGAAAACCACTCCGACAACGTCTTCCAGATCTCCAAGATCGAGAAGGAAGGCGCGTTCGTCGGCCGCTGCGCCGAGATGTGCGGCACCTTCCACTCGATGATGAACTTCGAGGTCCGCGCGGTCACGCCGGAGAAGTTCACCAAGTACCTGGACGCGCGCCAGACGGGCAAGACCAACGCCGAGGCGCTCGAGTCCATCGGGGAGTCCCCGGTCGCCACGTCCACCGCGCCGTTCAACACCAGGCGCGACACCAAGAGCGCGGCCTCGGCCGAGAGCAAGTGAGGATTGATCTGATATGAAGATCGAAGCGCGGATTTTCGAACTGCTCACGGTGTTCTTCATCATCATCGCGTGCGTCTACGGCTTCTTCACCGGTCAGTCGCGTACGGGTGTCGAGTGGGCGGGCACCACGGCCATGGTGTTGACCGCGGGTCTGTCGCTGATCATCGGGACCTACTTCCGGTTCGTCGCCCGTCGTCTCGACCTGCGCCCGGAGGACTACGAAGACGCCGAGATCGTCGACGGTGCGGGCGACCTGGGCTTCTTCTCGCCCGGCAGCTTCTGGCCGATCACGCTGGCCGCCGCCGGTTCGGTGACCGCGCTCGGCCTGGCGTTCTTCCAATTCTGGCTGATCGGCATCGGCGTCGTGTGCATCCTGACCGCCGCCGCCGGGCTGGTGTTCGAGTACTACCTCGGTCCCGAGAAGCACTGAGCCGAAGACTCACCGAACGGCCCCACCGGATATCCGGTGGGGCCGTTTCGTATGTGCGATGGGATGCACGAAGCAGCTCCGGCGCCCGCACCTGATATGAAGGTGCGGGTGGGAGAGAAGTTGCTGGAGCCGACCTTGAAGGCTCTACCGCACGGGCCGCACGGCCTTGCTCGCGATCTGGTGACGGGGTCGCAACGTCAGCGTCTGCTGTTCGGCGTCACGGTCGTCGTGGCCGGCCGCGGCTACCTCGATGCGACTGTCGCGGATATCGCCACGACGGCCAAGGTTTCGCGCCGGACCTTCTACCAGCACTTTCCGGACAAGGAAGCCTGCTTCCTCGCGGCTGCCGAGACCGGCCGCGATCTGATGATCGATCATCTCCGGCAGGTGATGAAACAGATCCTGGCCGAACCCGTGGAGCCGCTCGAAGCGCTCCGCCGCGGCATCCGCGAGTATCTCACCCTGCTGCGTGACGAGCCGTCGTTCGCCCGCGCCTTCTATCTGGAGACCGCCGTGGCCGGGCCGCGCGCGATCGAGTCGTTCGAACGATGCCAGCACTGGTTCGCCGGTTTCATCCGTTCGTGGCGTGCGACGGCAGGCCCCGTCGAACCCTCCGTCCCCGATTACGCGTACCTCGCGGTGACCGACGCGACCAACGAGGCCATCCGCCGAGCCCTTCGCGCCGGAGCGGACTTGCTCGAGCTCGAGGAAGCCGTCATGTACATCCATCGCGCCTTGCTCGGGCCTGTGACGCCTGCCGCCTAGGACACCACTCTGTCGCCTGCCGCCGTCCGAAGCGGTGTTTCCGGTGATCGTCGCGCGATCGAAGGTCACCATGCCCCTTCCCCGGACGTCGACGCCGCCGCCGCGTCCGGCGAAACCGCCGGGGCGGTACCAGACTCCGGGGTCGACCACGCGACTTGCCATCGGTGGAGTTTCCGGGAATTCGGTCGTCGGTTACTGATTCGCCTCACGCGCTGTGGCGTCTGCGAGTACGTTCGGCACGCCGAGCAGTGGCGTGAACTCGACCACCTCATGCGTCGCGACGCCGTGGACGAGATACGGATCGGTGGCGAGGATCGCGTCGAGTTGATCGCGTGGCATGCCTGCGGCCAGGTAGACGCCGCCCACCAGCGGAACGCGGCGTCCCGCCAGCACGAGCCGCCGGTCGTCGACGAGTTGCTGCAGCCAGCGACCGTGAGCGGGACGAAGGGGGTCCACTTCGGCGAGCGGAACGGTGTAGGTGACGGTCACGACGAACATGAACGCAACGCTAGCGCTCGCCTCGATCGGTGGTCACGGCGATTTTCGGCGGCACGCGCACCAACGGTCCTCGACCGAGGGACGGTGCGGGCCGAACCGCTACTCGGCTTCGTACCGCAGCGAGTTCTCCGAACGGCAGATCTCCTCGATGCCGGAGACGATGTCGCGCAACTGTTCCGACGGGAGTGCGGCAGGGCGCAGGCGGCAGGTGAAGGTGATCAGGCCGTGGTCTTCGGCGGGCAGGCCGCGGGCGGCGGATTCGGCGCGCAGGTAGCGCGAGCGGACGCCGTAGGTCATCGCGGAGATGACGGTGAAGCAGCCGGTACGTTCCCGGTGGCCCGCGAACAGATCGTGGAGGCGGTAGAACACCGACGTATAGCTCGACAGGGGCGCGAAAATGCCCACGCGGTAGGCGGGACCACGCTCGGACGAGCTGAGCGCCGTATCGGCCAGATATTCGGCATCGCGGAGGGTTTGCACCTTCGGCGCGAACAGCACCGCGCCCGCGGCCGCGTTGCGCACAGGCATGCCCGCCTTGCCTGGCGCGGCGGAGGCGATGGCGCCCAGCGATTTCCGCGCGCGCGACCCGACCTCGCGCCGGGCGCGCAGTCCCCTGGTGGGCGCGGTGGGGTACAGGCTCGACCACTGCCCGAAGCGCACCGTGCCCAGCTGCACGTGGCCGGTGCCGACCGGGCGCGCCACCTTCAGCGGCGCAGTATCGACCCAGCGGCCGACCTGCAGTTCGGCGTTGCCGGGCCGCAGGATCTCCGCATAGGCGTGCTCGACGAAGGAGTCGAAGTCCAGGAACCGGTCGGCGTCGGTGGTCAGCCAGGTGCGTTCCTTGTCGATCTCGATCGCGTCCAGGGTGAGCGCGGTGATGATGCCCGCCCTGCCGCCCGCGCCCAGGATGCGCTGGAACCGCTCGGTGTGGTGGGTGCGCCCGCAAGTGCCGATGCGCCCGTCGGTGTCCACGTACTCCAGATCGACGATCTGGTCGATGAACAGGCCGTGTTTGTGCGAGGCCGCGCTGACGCCGCCGACCGAGGCGAAGCCGCCCGCGGTGATGTCACGGTGATCGCCGACGACGGGCAGGCCGAGGCCGTGCGCGCCGAGCCTGCGGTCGATATCGGAGAGTTTGGCGCCCGCCTGCACCCGGACGGTGCGCCGGCCCAGGTTGATGTCGAGCACCTGATTCATCCGGCGCAGCGACACCACGGTCGGCTGAGCGGGCAGCGCGAGGCCCTCGTCGATCAGCTCGCCGCCGCGCACCATCAGCCGTTCCGATCGCCCGCGTGAATCCCGCACCGTGCGAACGACATCGGCGGTATCGCGGGGGAGGTATTCCTCGGCGTTGGAGACAATTTGCGGCGTGCTCATGGCAGAAGAGCTAACCACAGCGCGGCCCGCGCCGCTTCCCCGAAGCCGGGTGTCACCGCGACGCCGGCGCAAGGCTCTTGCTGAACAGGACGGATCCGGCGGCGTCGCACAGATCTACGGTCAGTTCCCTTGACCTTCCGTCGATGCGCACCTCGCCGAAATGCTGGAAGGCGTCCAGTGGCGAGCTGTTCTGCACCGGCGGGGCGTGCACGTAGACCGCCTCCGGACCGAACGTGCCGTCGAGCTGGTTCGGGCCGAACGCGCCCGCGTTGAGCGGACCGGAGACGAACTCCCAGAACTCGTCGAAGTCGGTGAAGGCCGCCCGCTCGGGCGAATAACGGTGCGCCGCCGTGTAGTGCACGTCGGCGGTGAGCCAGACGACGTTGGACACCTTGTTCGCCTTGATCGACGACAGCACCTGGGCGATCTCGCGTTCCCGGCCCGACGGCGCGCCGGGATCGCCGTTGGCGGGTCCCTCGAAGGCGGTGGTGTTCTTCTGTTCGCCGTCCGGGACGACCAAGCCGAGCGGCAGGTCGTTGGCGACGATCTTCCAGGTGGCGGTGGACTCGCGCAGGCTGTCGACGAGCCACTTCGTCTGCGCCGGACCGAAGATGCGGCCGTCGGGGCCGTTGTTCGCGTTGTTGGCGTCCTTGTTCGCGCGCATGTCCAGTACGAAGACGTCGAGCAGCGGACCGTAGGAGATCTTGCGATACAGGCGACCGTCCACCGCTTCCCTCGGCTCCAGCGGCATCCACTCGTGGAAGGCCTGCCAGGAACGGGTTGCCAGGGTGTCCATGGCGCGTTCGGTGTAGCCCTTGGATTCGCCGACCAGTCCGCCGGGGTACCAGTTGTTCACCGTCTCGTGGTCGTCCCACTGGACCACTTGGGCGACCGAGCTGTTGAAGTGGCGGTAGTTCTCGTCGGTCAGGTTGTAGGCGTAGTTGCCGCGGAACTGGTCGAGCGTCTGCGCGACAGCGCTTTTCGCCTCGCTCACCACATTGCGCCAGATCCGCCCATCGGGCAGGGCGACCGATTCCCGCAGCGGTCCGTCGGCGTAGATCGAGTCGCCGGAGTGCAGGAACAGATGCGGGTCGCGGGCGGCCATGGCGGCGAAGATCTTCATGCCGCCCAGCTCCGGGTTGATGCCGTAGCCCTGGCCCGCGACGTCGCCGGACCACTGGAGCCGGATGTCCGACGCGGCGGTGGGCGCGGTGCGGAAGACGCCGGTGACCGGTTCGGAGGTGGTGCCGTCGTCGCCGCGCAGCGTCACCCGGTAGTGCACCTGCGTTCCGGCGGGCAGGCCGTTGACCCGCACCCGGCCGGTGCCGTCGGAGCCGGGTGTGAGCAGCGGTCCGGTGAAACGCTTGGGATCGGTGAACGATTCCGTGGCGGCCGTTTCCACGAGCAAGGTGGCGGGGCGATCGGCGCGGGCCCAGATCAGTGCGCCGTCCGCGCGCGGATCACCCACCGCGACACCGTGTGTGAGCACCGGCCGCCCGCGGACCAGCGCCGGGCCGTTGTCCGGCGAGCATGCCGCCAGTGCAGGGGCCGCCACCAGCCCGAGCGCGGAGGCGCGCAATACGGTGCGCCGGGATGGTCTCGAGTCCGAGCCGGTCATGAGGCAACCCTGACGCAACTACGTCAACGGCGCGTGAACGGGCCGGGTCCGTGTGGACAACAAGCAAGAGTCAGTGCGCCAGGCGCGCTATGCGGTGGTGCAGTTCGCCCGCCCAGTCCACGCCGCCCAGGTGCTGGTAATCCACCCACAGCGCGTCGAACACGTCGCGGCCCTCGGAGAGCCAACCGCCGCGCTTGTCCGCCTCCAGGACCACGCTCATACCGGTCTCGGTCGGAACGAAAGTCACCTCGAGCTGGTTCAGGCCGGGGTACCGCGGCGAGCCCGCGAACTCGATCTCCTGGTAGAACGGCAACGTCTGGGGCGTGTCCTGCACTCGGCCGGATTCCACGTCCGTGCTGCGCAAATGGAATCCCAAGCGTTCCACCGCTTCCAGCAGCACATGCTGTGCGGGCAGGGCGCCGACGCCGACGGGGTCGGTGTCGGCGGCGTCCACCGCGCCGTGGATCTCCACGATCGTGCGCAGCGAGACCACCGTGCCGGGCAGGTGTCGTCCGTTGTAGAACGTGATCGGTATTTCCATCGGCGCGCGGGCCGCGAACCGGAACTCCAGCGGCGCCCCCTCGGGCAGATGCGACGGTCCATGCACTCCGGTACGTCCGAACGCGACCTCGCGCACGCCCTCGTGATCCTCGTACTCCTGCTCGGCCCTGGTCACGAACTCGACCGCCACCTGGGTGATCTCCTGCGCGACCGCCCCGCCCCGCAAACGGATCACGCCCTCCACCGTGCCCCCGGGCTGCACACCCGGCGTGAACAACTCGGTCTCCACTTCGGCCCCACCGACCCCGGCCACTGCCAGCAACTTTTTGAACATGCTCCGCAGTCTCCCCGATCTTGCCGAAGAAAACCTTGGCGTGTTCTTACGTTGTGGGCAACGTCGTCGCCTGCTCTGCTCCGGCATGCATCACGCGTTCGGCGATTGTCGTGCTATCGAACTTGGAATACTTTATAGCGCAGCAAATTTCGATACCTGCCGGTGCTGCGATCGCGGAGTCGTGAGGCACGGTAACCGCCGACTCCAAGAAAGGGGAGGAGGGTTGGTGTGCGACGGTCTGGTGGAGCTCGGGCATCGTCGGTGGCGCTATCCGTCGCTGGGACCAGCCTATGGGGATTGTTCAGTGCCGGGCTCGCGTTGCTGGGTTCCGACCGCGCTGGACCGCTGGTCGCGATAGGCGCGGCGATTCCTCTGCTGAGCGTCGCAGCGGTCACCGGTCGGCGTCCGGCCCTGGAGCTGTATTCGCACGGGAAGATCTATTTCCGACTGGGCTTGCTCGAGGCCATCAATATTTCGCTGTACGTCGCGGCCTTGGCCACCGGCCCCGTACCGGTGGTCGTCGCTTTGCACCTGGCATCTCCTATCATGTTGCTGGTTCTGGCCATGTGTACCGGCAAGCGGGCGGTGAACGTACGGATCCTGGTCGAGTTGCTCCTGCTGGTAGCCGCCATCGTTCTGGTCTCCGCTCGACCCGCGGCGGAGATCGACACTGGTAGCGCGTTGATCGGTTGTGGCCTGGCACTCGGTAGCGCGGCTGCGGTGACCGCGTTGATCGTCCTGGTAGCTCGAGAGTCTCCCAATCGCGACCCAACGGTCTCGGCGGGACTGCAGTTGGCCGTTGCCGGAGTGCTCACCGCGCCCTTGCTGACGATGACCGCATGGGATTGGGAGCGAACGTTCGCCGAGTTGGCGCTCGGCGCAGCCCTGCTGGGTCCGGGGTTCGCGTTGTACTGGCGTGCAATGCGACGCCTCAGCCCGCAGATCGCCGGTGCGCTCGGCGTGAACGAGGCGCTCGTGGCCTCGATCGTTGTCGCGGCGGTGGACAGATCACAGCTGTCGCTGCCGACGGTAGCCGGTGGAGTTCTCGTCGCCGCAGCGGTTCTGCTGGATGCCGGAGAACGGATATATTGACGGACACCGTCCCGGCTGGCGAGACGTATTACCGGTCAGGACAGCGTTTTTCACCGTTCGTAAGGGGGCGCTGTGTCATATGTCGACGACCGCATCGGACTGGCTGCCGAATGGTTCGGCAGAAACCTGGTTCGGCACGACGACGGTTATGCAGGTTGGGGGTGGTCGACCGACGTGCCGCCCAATCCGCAGGACACCGCCGAGGTTGTGTGCGCGCTGTCCAGAGTGAACCGGCCCGTGCCAGATTCAGCGGCGGTGCTGGCGCTGGTGCGGCGCGACGTGGTTCCGCACAGCACGCGCGGGGAGTGGGAGTTCCATGCTCCGGTGGATGCGGCCTGGCGGCTGCGTGCTCTGCGATGCTTCGGTATCGCTCTCGCGGACGCCGATCTGGTGGCCTGCCGCGACGCGTTGCTCACTGCACAGGACCCGGATACGGGTGGTTGGTCGCTGGCCGACGGTATCTCTGCGGTCTCGGTGACAGCCACGACGGCGGCGATACGGGCACTGCTGGAGTTGTCCGCCTCCGACGACGAGGCCGCGCGTGCCGCACTGCGCGGCACCACCTTTCTGATCTCCGCGGTGCTCGCCGGAGACCCGCGGGTCGAGCCCAACTACGCGGCCGCGCAGATCGCGAGCCTGCTGGCGGTACCGGAGATCGCGGTGCTCGGCGGCACCCGCGTGCGCCGAGCCCACGAGTTGGCGACCGAACGGGTACTCGGCGGGCTGGACCTCGATCTCGGCAAGCTCGAGGAGGAGCAGATACGTCGCGGCAACGTGGCGCAAACCTGGCATCACGCCACCTTGCAGCTGTCGGTGGCGGCGCTGGCGACCTCGGGTGACCGTTGGATGTTCCACCCCACTTTCCGCAGTGCCTTCATCGAGTTGCTCGACTACCAACAGTTGTCACCGATCCATCGAGATCGCGGTGGATTCCGCACGTCACGCGAAGGTTTCATCACCTCCTATGCGAGCGCACAGGCGGTGCACGCACTTGCTCAGGTACGGTCCCAGGTCGGCGAATGGGTCAACCCGGCAACGGTCTTCGATTTGTTGTGCCGACGCGAAGGCGTCCATCACACCGACCCGCAGGAGGTCGTTCCGGTCGGCCGTGCGCCGATGGTCATGAACAGTCCGGCGGGAGCGGCGTTCCTGGCGATGGGCGCGGCGTCCGGATCTACGATCGTCAGCCTGGCTCTGATCTTCGCTGACAGGCTGGGGGACGTCGCCAGCCGGGCGCTGGTCTCTTGGGGAACGCTTTTCGTCTTCCTCGGAATCTATGGTTTCGCGGCCACCCGGTTGAACTCGATCCCCAAAGCGAAAGTGGGTGCGGTGGTATTCGCCGCGTTTACCGCGATCGTGTTTCCCGTCGTCGCTTTTCTGCTCGCATAGCCTTTCCGGCTTCAGCTACTACCAGAACGGCCCCGGAGAACAAGCGGTCCCGGGGCCAGTGCCGGGCTGAGTGATCAGCCTGCGGCGGTGTCCGGGATGCGGACGGGGACGGCGGCGGGGTGGCTGCCGCTGGGGACGCCCTTCTTCAGGCTGTGGGCGTAGACGTCGACGTACTCCTGGCCGGTGAGTCGCATGAGCTCGTACATGACCTCGTCGGTGACGGCGCGCTCGACGAAGCGGTTGCCGCCCATGCCGTCGTAGCGGGAGAAGTCGATGGGCTCGCCGAACTTGACTTTCACCTTCCTGCGGCGCCAGCGGAACGGTCCGGGCGGGCTCACCTCGTCGGTGCCGATGACGGCGACCGGGATGACGGGGACACCGGTCTCCAGCGCAAGGCGGGCCAAGCCGGTCTTGCCCTTGTACAGGCGGCCGTCGGGGGAGCGGGTGCCCTCGGGGTAGAGGCCGACCAGACGTCCCTGGTCGAGCAGCTTGCGGGCGGCGTTGAGCGCGTCCTCGGCGGCGTCGGCGCCGCTGCGATCGATCGGGTACTGGCCCGAGGCGCTGAAGAAGAACTTCTGGAACCGGCCCTTGATGCCCGGGGTGTTGAAGTACTCGGCCTTCGCGAGGTAGTTGATCCGCCGCGGGCTGAGCAACGGAGCGAACAGCCAGTCGGCGAAGGAGAGATGGTTACCCGCCATGATGGCCGGCCCGTCCGCCGGAATGTTCTCCACGCCTTCGACCGTAGGCCGGTTGTAGAGATGAATGAACGGTCCCAGCAGCACGAACTTCAGCAGCCAGTAGAACATGACGTCCTTCCCCCGGGACCGGGATAGTTGCGGGCACCTGCTTCAATTGCCGACTTTACCGCCGGTGCAAGATCACATCCAACCGCAGCGGCGAATCTCACCACACTTCGGCCCCGACGCCGAGCGATGGCGACAGTCGGCGTGTCGCGGCAGGCCACGAGGGTCGTGACCGGAGCGTCACCGGCTGGTCCGTGCCACGCGCGCGGACTTGTGCGCGCCCAAGGGCAGTGCCGCCCTCGCGAGGTCGGCCGCGCCGATCATGCCCGCGGCCTCACCCAGTTGGGTGGTTCGTATGCGGGCCAGCGGCCGGTGTCCCGCGCCCGTGATCGCGCGCGCGTACTCTTCGCGCGCCTCGTCCAGGAACAACGGCGCCGAACTGCTCACGCCGCCCGCGATGACTACCAGGTCCGGATCGAAGATGTCGCTGACGAACGCCAGCCCGAGCCCGAGCCAGCGCGCGAAGTCGGCCATTACCCGCACGGCGAGCGGGTCGCCGTCCTGCGCGGCGCCCGCGACCCGTCGTCCGGTCAGCGAGCCGGGATCGCGGGCCACATCCCTGGCCAGCACGGAGCGCAGGGTATCGCTGGCCAGCATCTCGATCGCGGTCTCTGCCAAAGCGGTTCCGCTGCAGTAGCGCTCCCAGCACCCGTGCTTGCCGCACGGACAGGGCCGCCCCTGCGGAACGACTTGCAGATGACCCAGTTCAGGTGCGACGCCGTGCGTGCCCCGATACAGCTGGCCGTCGATCAGCAGGGCGGCGCCGATGCCGGTGCCGATCGCGATCAGCACCACGTTGTGCCCGCCCGTGGCGGCGCCGAACCGATACTCGGCCCACATCGCCGCGTTGGCGTCGTGTTCCAGGATCACCGGCAGTTCCAGCCGTTCGGTGAGACGCTGGGCGACCGGGGCGTCCTGCCAGGGCAGATGCGGGGCGAACCGGACGGTGGAGCGATCGCCGTTGATGAACCCGGCGACCGCGAGGCCGACCGCGCCGATGGGATGCCTGCCGGACAGGTCGCGCACGGCCCGGTCCAGCGCGTCCTCCAGCGCTCGCGCGGAATGCGGCGTCGGCGCCTGGACCGTGTCCAGCACCTCGCCGCTGTCATCGATCACCGACGCCCGAATGTTGGTGCCGCCGACGTCTATTCCGACGGTCAGCGGTCGCGTACCGGCCATCTGGTGCGTCATACCTTGATCGTCACGGGGATGTCGACATAACGGGGACCGTCGTCGTCCCCGGGCCGACCATGGCGATGCGGCGCGCCGGTCTCCGGGTCGGCGTCGGTGGGCATGACGGGTTCGACCGGCACTCCGGCCAGCGCCTCGCGCAGCACGGTGACGATCGCGGTGCCGTGATCGGCGACCGCGGCCAGCACGTCGTGGTGCTCCCCGCGCACCAGCGCCGCGGCCGCGCACACCGGGCACCAGCTGCAGCTGGACCACTCGACCTGTCCGTCGGCCGCGCGCCGCAGCACCGGCTCGACCCGCTCCAGTACCGCCTCGGCCAGCAGCTTCAGTTCCTCGGCGAATTCGGCGACACCGTCCGGCGCGGTGTGGCCGCCGACCTGCTCGCCCCTGGGCGAGTGCGGATCACCGGTCATGGTCGCGACTTTCGGACGCGTGCGCCCAGACCCGCGGATCGGGCCGGAAGCGGACCACCAGGTATCCGTCATCGAGTTCGGCGCCGCCGACCGTGCACCGCCGCAATACCGGCGCCAGGCGCACCCGGCGCCGGACACCGTCCGCTCCCACGATCAAATCGTCCTCCACTCGGCCAAGGCGCAATGTGGCGGCGTCGACCACCGGCAGGTGCATGCGCAGCGCGTACACCGACTGCAATCCGGTGCCGGATTCCAGGAGAACCAGCGGTTCGCCGGAACTCGCGTCGACCTCCGTCTGATTGTCGCTCAGCATAAGCGCAGCGTCCCCGGTGTCGCCCGCCGAGTCCATCGCGTACGACAGCGCGGCCAGCGAGTTCAGCCCGATCGGCTCGGGACCGGTGTGCCGCGCGATCAGCACCGGTATACCCGGCATCGTGCTCCGCAACTCGGCGATCACGTCGGATTGCTCGCCGCGCCGGTTCGAATACCACTGCACCGCCGGATGTTCGGCTCCGTCGGGCGTCGCGAGATCGGGCAGCACCTTGTTCACCACGACGGCGTCCAGCCGCAGGCCCAGCAGCGCCGCGGCGGAGCGCACCCGCTGCGACTCGGCCACCGCGACGCGCTCGGCGAGGGTGACCAGCCGGGCCCGCGTGCGCCGGTGGTCGGCGAGCAGATCGCGAACTTCCGTGACCGCCCGTACGATTCGTTCCACCGTGGCCGCGAGCACGGCGCGCCGCAGATCGGTGCCGACGGCGCTCATCGCCCGTGCGTGCGGCGGCCATATCCGTTCCACGTAACCCAGCAGCGTGCCCGGCGCGGTGACGATGCGCAGCATGTCCGCCGAGGGCGGGCAGTCGACGACGATCAGATCCCAGTCGTCCTCGGCGGCGAACTGGGCGATCTCCACCAGCATCAGCAGTTCCTGCACGCCGGGCAATCCGGTCAGTTCCGCCGGGTCCAGCGCGGCCAGGTCGAAACCGTGCTCGTGCCCGCGGCCGGCCGAGATCACACGCACCACGTCGCGGAACCGGTCCTCGAGCAGCGCGAGCGAATCGATCTCGATCACGTCCAGTCCGGGCAGCACGGTGGCGACGCCGGTGACGGTGCCAGGATCGTGCGGGAACCGGAAGCCGAGCGCGTCGCCGAGCGAATGCGCCTGATCCAGCGAGGCGATCAGCACGCGACGGCCCGACCTGGCCTCGGCCATGGCGGTGGCGCACGCGAGCGTGGTCTTGCCCACCCCACCCTTGCCGATGAACAGCTCGACCCCGGTCTTGTGCGCGGTCAGCCTTCGACCCGTTTCTTCAGTTCCTTCAGCGCGGTATCGGTGATCACTTTCTCGGCCTTGCGCTTGAACATGCCGATCATCGGGATGTTCAGATCGACGGTGAGCGTGTAGACGACCTCGGTGCCGCCGGGCCGATCGATCAGCTCGTAGGTGCCGTTCTGCGCCTTCTGCAACTCGCCGCTGAGTAGCCGCCAGCTGACCGCCTTACGGTCGGCGCGCCACTCGTAGGACAGGACGTAGGTGTCCTTGACCACCCCGGCGTCCAACACGAACCGCGCGGTTTTGGCCAAACCGTCCGGCCCGACCTCCAGCACCTCCACCGACTTCGCCGCGGATACCCACTCGGGATAGGACCCCAGATCGGCGATGACGGACATCACCTGCTGCGACGGGGCCTCGATGACGATCGATCTCTGGGTCCGGTCGGCCATACGGACAGCGGTTCCTTTCAGCGTCGGTGCTGGTAGATCAAGGCTGGGGCGCGGGAGTGACACCGGCGGGGCGGCCCGCCTCCAGCCGGGACTTCACCTCGAACGACATGTTCTTGCCCGCGACCCGGCGCGCCCGGTTGGCGGCGGCGAGCTTGCCCGCTGGCAGCGCGGGCTCCGGCTCGGCGTGCAGGAAGTAGTGCAGGATCACCCCGTCGAGCGCGGGCTCCAGCCACACCTCCATGGTCCCCGTCAGGCCGCCGGACACCGACCAGCGGATGCCCTTCTCGCCCCGATTTTCACGCACATCCAGGGCCAGGTCGGGCCACCAACGGCGCCAATTGTTCGGTCCCGCCAGCAGCTCGGCCACGGCGGCCCCCGGTGCGGCGACGAAGGTCTGATCTGCGACCTGGATACTGCTCACTCCGCTGAGCGTAGTAGATGCGACGCGGATCACCGCAGCAGCTGGCGCAGGCGCGCGCCCAAGCTGTCCCAGCGCCACTGCTGCTCGACGAACGCGCGCCCCGCCGCGCCCATCCGCGCGGCGGCATCCCGGTCGGACAGAATGTCCACCAGGGCGTCGGCGATCTCCTGCAGAGAACGCCCGTCCACCACGCGACCGGTCTTGCCCTCGATCACCGTCTCCGGCGCGCCGCCGGAGTTACCCGCCACCACCGGGACACCGGACGCCGACGCCTCCAGGTAGACGATGCCGAGCCCCTCCACATCTAGCCCCGCGCCCCTGGTCCGGCACGGCATCGCGAAGACGTCCGCCAGCGTGTGATGCGCGGCCAACTCACCGGACGGGACGCGGCCGGTGAACAACACGTCCTCGGTGACGCCCGCGGCGACCGCCAAGGCGCGCAGCTTGTCCTCGAAGGGGCCGCCACCCGCGATCACCAGGACCGCGCCCGGCACACGCTCGCGGATATCGCGCATCGCCAAGATCAGCGCGTCCTGCCCCTTGCGCGGCACCAGCCGGGACAGGCACAGAATGGTCGGCCGGTCGCCGAGGCCGTATCGTTCGCGCAGCTCGGCCCGCGCGGCCGGATCCGGGCGGAAAACCTCGGAGTCCACGCCGGGCGGCAGATACTCGAGCGCCGCGTTCGAACCGAACGCGGACGCGAACCGGCGGCGGGTATAGCGGCTGACGTAGGTGACCACATCGGTGTGCTCGCCGATGGCACGCAGCGCCTGCCTGGCCCCCGGCAGCATCGACCAGCCGACCTCGTGGCCGTGGGTACTGGCCAGAATCCGCTCGGCGCCCGCGCGACGCAGCGCGGGCGACAGCAGCGCCAGCGGTGCCGCGGCCCCGAACCACACCGTGTCGCACTGCTCGCTGCGCAACAGCCGCGCGGCGCGGCGCAGCACCAGCGGAGTCGGCAGCATCAGCGTGGTGGGATGGCGAATGACCTGGAACTTCTGCCGGGCATCGAACTTCAGATGGCTGTCGCCACGCCAGCGCGGAGCGTAGACCACCAGGTCGTCCGGCGGCAGCTCACCAGCCAACGCCTGCAGATACGACTGGATACCGCCCGGCCGCGGCGGGAAATCATTGGTAACCAGCAAAGTTCGAGCCATGCGCAACAAAATACTGGGTCTGATTTGCAGCGCCTGCGGCGCTGCGTGTTCGCGGCCCCTTTGTGGCTCGCGTGTGCGCGGCCGCCGCTTGCTCCTTCGTCGCGTACGCGGCGGCCGCGCAAACGTGAGCCGGGCCGCGAACGGCGCATGCTCGGTCTCGCTTCGCTCGAAAGACGGGGTTGCGGTGCGCAGGGTGCGTTGGTGTGGAAGCTCGCCGCGCTGTGCACGCGTGTAGTGGCTGGCTGGCGGCTCGGGCTGCTCTTTCGTCGCGTGCGCTGCGGTCGTGGAAACGCGGGCCGCGCCGCGACCGGCGCATGCTCGGTCTCGCTTCGCTCGAAAGACGGGGTTGCGGTGCGCTGGGTGCGTTGGTGTGGAAGCTCGCTGCGCTGTGCACGCGTGTAGTGGCTGGCTGGCGGCTCGGGCTGCTCTTGCGTGCGCTGGGGTGGTGGAAACGCGGGCCGGGCCGCGAACGGCGGATGTCGGGCAGCCCGCTGGCCGGGCTGTGCCTGGGGCATACCGCTCGGCGGTTCGGGCGGCTCAGCGATGAGTCCGTTGCGTTGGCGCGCTCCTTGGCGGCGCGTGCCGAGGTGGATCCGTCGGACGTGGACGGGCGGGCACTCGACGGTTTCGATGACGTCCGGAGTTTCCCGCGCCTCTGGTGAAGGGCCCCGCAGTGTGGGTCGGGCGACATTCGCCCTGGCTATGGCCTGACGTAGGTGCTCGTCGGTGGTGCACTTGTTCCGCCGGATGATGTAGCCGCGGACCATGCTGACGGGTTCCGCCAGGCCCTTCTCGGTGTGGCTCGCTTCTTGCCGGGAGGAGCCTGAGCGTGTTCGGGTTGGCGGCCGTGTCGGCGACGAAATAGATCGCGGATGGGCGCTCTGGTACCGGGCAGGGGCGGCAGTCGCCTCGTGGCGGCGCGGGCGCTGCAAAAACGAGATGCCCGCTTAACTAGACTCGGTTGGCCGCTCGAAACGTGTCGCCTGCGCTCAGGAGTTGTCGATGTCCACCCACCGCCCCCCGTTGGCGGGACTGGCCGCCGCGGCCGGTGCCGATTCCTCGCTACGGACCGTCGCGGAGCTGATCGGCACCTCGTCGGTCGAGCTGGTCGCGCCGTCGGCGGTGCGACCGTTCGTCGCGTCGCGGTTGGCCGCCGAGCGGCCGTTGGTGGTGGTCACGGCCACGGGGCGGGAGGCAGACGACCTGAGTGTCGAACTCGTGGAGATGCTCGGTCCCGTGGTCGCGCAGTTCCCGTCCTGGGAGACGCTGCCGCACGAGCGGCTCTCGCCGGGCGCCGACACGGTGGGGCGCAGGCTGGAGGTGCTGCGCCGGATCGCCCACCCCGACGACCCGCATTTCCCCGCGCCGCTGCGCGTGGTGGTGACCACGGTGCGGTCGCTGATGCAGCCGATGGCGGGCGGGCTCGGCGAGATCGAGCCGATCGTGCTGCGCGTCGGCGCCGAGCTGGACTTCGACGAATTGCTCACGCGTCTGGTGGAATTCGCTTACACCCGGGTCGACATGGTGGGCAAGCGCGGCGAGTTCGCGGTGCGCGGCGGCATCCTGGACGTCTTCCCGCCCACCGCCGACCATCCGGTGCGCGTGGAATTCTGGGGTGACGAGGTCACCGAACTGCGGCCGTTCTCCGTCGCCGACCAGCGCTCGCTGCCGGACGTCGCGGTGGACGTCGTGGTCGCGCCGCCGTGCCGGGAACTGCTGCTCACCCCCGAGGTGCGCGAGCGGGCGGCCGAGGTCGCCGCCGCCAACGCGGCCGACGCGGCGCTGGTGGAGATGCTGGAGAAACTCGCGCAGGGCATCCCGGTCGAGGGCATGGAAGCGCTGTTGCCGGTGCTGCAACCGGGGGAGTTGTGCCTGCTCACCGAGGTGCTGCCGGAGGGAACCCACGTACTGCTGTGCGATCCGGAGAAGATCCGCACCCGCGCGGCCGACCTGGTGCGCACCGGCGAGGAATTCCTGGAGGCATCCTGGACCGCGGCCTCGTTCGGCGGCGCCGCGCCGCTCGGCGGACACGGACTCGACCTGGCCGCCTCCGCCTACCGCCCGCTGCCCGAGATCCAGGCCAGCGCTGACCGGCAGGGCCTGCCATGGTGGACGCTGAGCCCGCTCGCCTCCGGGGATTCCTCCGAGGTCGTGCTGCCCGTGCTGCCCGGCCCGGCCGCGCGCGGGTCCGACGAACTGGTGGCGACGATGTTCGCCTCGTTGCGCGCCCACGTGCTCACCGGCGGCAGGGCCGTGGTGGTCGTCGCTGGTCACGGCACCGCGCAGCGCATCCTGGAACGGCTGGCGGACGCGGAGGTCCCCGCCGCGGCGCTGGAGGCGGGCGCGGAGCCGAACGAGGGCGTGGTGGGCGTGCTGTGCGGCTCGCTGCACGACGGCTTGGTCTTCGAGGGCGCCGGTCTGGTGGTCGTCGCCGAATCCGACCTCACCGGCAACCGGGTCACCGCACCGACCGAGGGCAAGCGGATGCCCGCCAAACGGCGCAACCAGGTCGACCCGCTCGCGTTGAGCGCGGGCGACATGGTGGTGCACGACCAGCACGGCATCGGCAAGTTCGTCGAGATGATCGAGCGCACCGTCGGCGGCGCGCGCCGCGAGTATCTGGTGATCGAGTACGCGCCGAGCAAACGCGGCCAGCCCGGTGACCGGCTGTTCGTGCCGATGGAGTCGCTCGACCAGCTCTCCCGCTACGTCGGCGGCGAGATGCCCAGCCTGTCCAAGCTCGGCGGCTCGGACTGGGCCAACACCAAACGCAAGGCGCGCAAAGCGGTTCGCGAGATCGCCGGCGAGCTGGTGCAGCTGTACGCCGCCCGCCAGGCGGCGCCCGGTCACGCGTTCGGACCGGACACGCCGTGGCAGAAGGAGATGGAGGACGCGTTCGCGTTCACCGAGACCGTCGACCAGATGACCGCCATCGCCGAGGTGAAATCGGACATGGAGAAGGCCGTCCCGATGGACCGCGTGGTCTGCGGCGACGTCGGCTACGGCAAGACCGAGATCGCGGTGCGCGCGGCGTTCAAGGCGGTGCAGGACGGCAAACAGGTCGTCGTGCTGGTGCCGACCACGCTGCTCGCGCAGCAGCATCTGCAGACCTTCACCGAGCGCGTCGCGGGTTTCCCGATCACGGTGAAAGGCCTGTCCCGCTTCACCGATCCGGCCGAGGCCCGCACGGTGCTGGAGGGAATGGCCGACGGCGGCGTCGACATCGTGGTGGGCACACACCGGCTGTTGCAGACCGGCGTGCGCTGGAAGGACCTCGGCCTCGTGGTGGTCGATGAGGAACAGCGATTCGGCGTCGAGCACAAAGAGCACATCAAGGCGCTGCGCACGCACGTCGACGTGCTCACCATGTCGGCCACCCCGATTCCGCGCACCCTGGAGATGAGCCTGGCGGGAATCCGTGAGATGTCGACCATCCTCACCCCGCCGGAGGAGCGCCACCCGGTGCTCACCTACGTGGGCGCCTACAACGACAAGCAGGTCACCGCCGCGATCCGGCGCGAGTTGCTGCGCGACGGCCAGGTGTTCTACGTGCACAACCGCGTGTCGTCGATCGACAAGGCGGCCAAGCGGATTCGCGATCTGGTGCCCGAAGCGCGGGTGGCGGTCGCGCACGGCCAGATGAACGAGGACGCGCTGGAGTCCACCGTACAGGGCTTCTGGCAGCGCGAATACGACGTGCTGGTGTGCACCACGATCATCGAGACCGGTCTGGACATCTCGAACGCCAACACCCTGATCGTGGAACGCGCCGACGCACTGGGCCTTTCGCAGTTGCATCAGTTGCGCGGCCGGGTCGGGCGCAGCCGGGAACGCGGCTATGCCTACTTCCTCTACCAGCCGGAGAAGCCGCTCACCGAGACGGCCTACGACCGACTGGCCACCATCTCGCAGAACTCCGATCTCGGCGCGGGCATGGCGGTCGCGATGAAGGACCTGGAGATCCGCGGCGCGGGCAACGTGCTCGGCGCCGAACAGTCCGGCCATGTCGCAGGCGTCGGCTTCGATCTCTACGTGCGGCTGGTCGGGGAGGCCGTCGAGGCGTATCGCGCCGCCGCGGACGGCAAGCCGATCACCACCGAGGAGGTCAAGGAGGTGCGCATCGACCTGCCCGTCGACGCGCACATCCCGCCGGATTACATCGCCAGTGACCGGCTGCGCCTGGAGGCATACCGCAAACTCGCTGCTGCACAGGAAGATTCGGTGCTCGCGCAGGTCGTGGAAGAACTCGTCGACCGGTACGGCCCGTTGCCGGTGGAGGTCGGGCGTCTGGTGTCGGTGGCCAAGCTGCGCCTGCTCGCCCGCGAGTACGAGGTCACCGAGATCGCGGTCACCGGGACGACCTTGAAGATCTCGCCGCTGCACCTGCCCGATTCCAAGCAGATGCGCCTCAAGCGGCTCTACCCGAGCGCGGGGTACCGCGCCGCGTCCGGGGTGGTGCAGATTCCGCTGCCGCGCGTGCAGGACAGTGTCGGGGCCGAGCGCGTCCGCGATGTCGTGCTGCTGCAGTTCGTCGCCGATCTGTTGCTGGCGTTGGACGGGAAGGCGCAGGGAGCGGTCGACCTCACCGTCGCCGCCGAGATGGCGTCGCGATGAGCTCGACACGCGACGAGTCCGTTCTGCGGGCCGCCCGCCATCGCGCGGTTCACGGCGTGGAGCGCGACGGTGCGGCGACACCGCGCACGGACACCGCGGTGGTCGCGGCGGGGCTGGCCGGTGCGGTCGAGGTCATGGACCGCCTCTGGCATTTCGGTGGGTGGGAGGTCACCCAGACCCACGACTCGCTGCGCCCTTATCTGCTCGAGGAGACCTACGAACTGCTCGACGCCATCCAGCACGACGATACCGAGACGATCAAGGAAGAACTCGGCGACCTGCTGCTGCAAGTGCTCTTCCACTCCCGGATCGCCGAAGCCGCAGGCGAATTCACCGTCGACGACGTCGCCGCCGCGCTGGTGGCCAAGCTGGTCAACCGCAGCCCGCACCTGGTGAATTCCGCGATCGATCCCGACGCCTCGGTGGCCGAGAAGATCGCCGCCCAGGAACGCGCCTGGGAAGAACGCAAATCCGCCGAGAAGTCCCGCCGCTCCTGCCTGGATGGCATAGCCATGGCCCAGCCCGCGTTGGCCCTCGCCGAGAAGATCGTCTCCCGCAGCACCAAAGCGGGCCTGCCACCCGCGCTCGTTCCGGAAGCCCTGCGCGTCGTGCACCTCGGTGGCCCGGAAAGCGCCGAAGAACGCCTCCGCAAAGCGACGCTCACCTTCGCCGCCGACATCCGCGCGGCGGAGGATGTGGCGGAGAAAGAACGCGGTGAACGTCTTCCGCTCACCGCCGAGGATTGGCACGCCTTCTGGCCGGAGGGAACCGGGTAGGGATCCCGCCCCGAACGTGGTGCTATCCGCGCGGCCGTCCGATTCAGGGGACACTGAAAGAATGCGGTATCCCGAACTGGTGAACGCACGACCGCAATGGCAGTCGACCGGGAACGGCCGATTCCCCGTCGCCGCCCACATCGACGGCCAGTGGTGGGTCTTGCGCATCAACGGCTTCCCCGACCACCCGCTGTGGACACTGTTCGTCGACGGCGCACCGCGCCTGGACATCGATGACACCCCGCCAACGTGGGGCCGCCCCAGCGACCGGTCCGCACCGCCCCTCGACGCCCACACCGCCGAACGAATCCTGACACCCATCCAGCACTTCATCGCCTACGGCAGCGAAGTAGGCGACCCCTGCGACGACCCGGTCTGTTGCGGGTGATTCCGCGTGCCGTGTCATTCCGCTCGGCCGACAGCCTGAGCTGAAATCGTCGGACATCTCGGTGGAGGCGACCGCGCGCTCGGGTGCACCGGAGGTAGCCTGTCTCGGAGGGAGGGGCCAATGCTGATCGATTTCGTTCCTGACGGGAATCTGTACCCCTTCGAGTCGCGCTGGTTCGACTCGTCGGTGGGCCGGGTTCACTACATCGACGAGGGAGCCGGGCCGCCGCTCCTGTTCTGTCATGGCGCTCCGGCTTGGAGCTTTCTTTACCGCCACATCGTGAAGGACCTGCGCGACCGGTACCGGTGTATCGCCATCGACCATCTGGGTTTCGGATTGTCCGAACGTCCCGAGGGCTTCGGCTACACGATCGCCGAGCACACCGCGGTCCTCGGCGAACTGATCGATCACCTGCGGCTCGACGGCTTCGTTCTGATGGGACAGGACTGGGGCGGCCCCATCGGTCTGGGCGCGAGCGCCGCGCGCGCTGATCGGGTGCGGGGGATCGTGCTGGGCAATACCTCGTTCTGGCCGACCGAAGCGATGGCGAATCGGGCGTTCAGCGTGATCATGGGCAGCCGTCCGATGCAGCGGCGGATTCTCGAACAAAATTTCCTCGTCGAGCGCGTCCTGCTCGCAGAACTGGGGCGCAAGCTGACCGCGGCCGAGGCCGACCACTATCGCGCGGTGCAGCCCACCGCGGAAGCCCGACGCGGACTCGCCGCGACGCCCAAGGAAATTCGTGCCGCACGCCCGCTGCTGGACCGACTCGCCCGAGATGTGCCCGTCCTGCTCGGCGACAAGCCGGCCCTGTTGGTGTGGGGAATGCGGGACATGGTGTTCCGTCCGAACGCCTGTATCCCGCGAATGCGAGCCGCCTTCACCGATCTCGACGTAGTCGAGCTGCCGCACGCGCGGCATTTCATTCAAGAACACGCACCGGAAGCGATCGCCGCGGCGATCGCGAAGCGGTTCCCGTGAGTTCGACCGGAGCCGAAACGTGCCGCGCGGGTCCTCCGGCTCTCGATGCCGATGGAGCACGATGCCGAAAGACCGGCGCGGCGAACTCGAATCGAACCGTCAGACGTTGACCCCGTAGTCCCGGGCGATGCCCGCGAGCCCGGAGGCGTAGCCCTGGCCGATGGCGCGGAACTTCCACTCGTTGTTGTGGCGGTAGAGCTCGCCGAAGATCATGGCCGTTTCGGTGGAGGCGTCTTCGGTGAGGTCGTAGCGGGCCAGTTCGACGCCGGTGGCGGCGTCGACGACGCGGATGAAGGCGTTGCGGATCTGGCCGAACGACTGGCCGCGGGCGTCGGCGTCGTGGATGGACACCGGGAAGAAGATGTTGGTGATGTTCGGCGGCGTGGCGGTGAGGTCGATGTTGATCACCTCGTCGTCGCCCTCGCCCGCGCCGGTGAGGTTGTCGCCGGTGTGCTCGATGGATCCATCGGGCGAGCGCAGGTTGTTGTAGAAGACGAAATGCTGATCGGACAGCACTTTCAGATTGGGTCCGCAGGCGAGCGCGCTGGCGTCGAGGTCGTAGTCGGCGCCGGTGGTGGTGCGCACGTCCCAGCCGAGCCCCACCGACACCTTGGTGAGATTCGCGGCCTGCTTCGACAGCGAGACATTGCCGCCTTTGGCCAGAGTGACGCTCATGATCCCCTTCCGCGCGGCACGGCCGGTGCCGCCTCTTTCTCTGCTCCCGGGAACGCCGGGCCGATCTAGTTCTGGTGGTCTGCCCAGGATCTCAGGGTGTCGACCCGGCCCTTCAGCGCGCGCAACTCGCTCTCGTCGTCGAGCACCGTGCGCTGGATGCCTTGCACGACCGCGAAGGCCGACTGGCGATGGTCGTCGATCACGTCGACGTCGATGCGGACGGCGACGTAGTCGGCGGCGTCGGGCATCTGCTCGGCGACCACGCGCGCGGTGCCCCTGGCGCACATCGCCACGTTGCCCCCACCGAGGATCAACAGGGCCACCTCGGGATGTTCGCGCAATCGCGCCAGCGAACCGCGATCGTACTTGAGGCTGATCAGGATGCGCCGGTCACCGGCCCGCACCGGCCAGGACACCGGAATCGCATGCGGTGCAGGGTCGGTGGTCACCAGCACACCGATGGTCTCCAGCGGCCATTCCGGAAGCGCGTCCAGCTCGGGATGATCTGTCGAGTTGTGCTGACGCTGGGCGGGGCTCGCTCCGGCTGCCATCTTCGTCACCTCATGGATCGTCGAGCGCGGCGGGCTGTACCGCGCTTGATAGCAGTCTAAGGCGCTGTGCGCCTTGCGCGCTGGCGCTGGGCGCTTTGTCCGGACCGCGCTTCGGTGACCGGCGGCGCGTGCCTGGCGCCGGTCAGGCCGAGATCAGCGCGGGAATGTCGAGCGCGGCGGCCCACTCCCTGGCCATGTCCCGCACGCGGACCTCTGTCGACGCGTCGTGTCGCGCGTGCTCGCCCACCTGCACGGCGCCGCGCGCGGCGAGTTTCTCGGCGATGATCTCGCCGCCGCGGTTGAACGTGTCGCCGTACACGATGTCGCCGAGCCCGAAGACGGCGAAACGCAGCCCGTTCAGATCCGGCGTGTCGCGGTCGAGCGCGGCGGCGAAGGGTTCGGCGCCGGTCGGCAGCTCGCCGTCGCCGTAGTTCGAGCACACGACGACGTGGAAGTCGCGGACGTCCAGATCCGCGAGGTCGAAGTCGGTCATGTCGTGCACCGAGACGTCGTGCGCCGCGCGCAGCTCCGCGGCGATGGTGTCCGCGGCGGACTCCGCGGTGCCCATCTCGGATCCGAACAGAATGACGACGCGCACCGGCACAACCCTTCCTCTCATGATATGGTGAGCCTATCCTAATTATATTGCCCAGTGTGTGCCACTGCCGTGGGCAGCGCACGGGCAGGGGCGGTTCAGCTGCACCGATTGACGGAATGTCGAGCGCGTTGCATCATTCGTAGAGGTGCCCGGAGTTTCCTGGGCAGACCACTTTTCCAGCCGGCCGATGACTGTCCGGCGTGCGGCTGCCACCCGTGCCCTTCGATCGTTCCCGCACGAGTGCAGCGCTTCCATCCATGACGCCATGCGCGTCCGGCCGTGAGTGAGGTGAAACGAAATGGTCTACCAGTCGTCTATATACCGGGTGATCAATTCGTACCCCCGCTTCGGCACCCTTCCCCACTTCTGAATGTCACCGCGCCAGGCGCGCGGTCCTCGCACGTCGATGCCCCGGCATCGACGGATCGCCGCTCGGCGCGGTGCCCCGGACGCAATCTTCAGACCGGTGGTTCGACGGAAGTGGAGGCAGTCATGACGGACAGGGGAGCAGTGGATTCGGGGGCGGTGGAAATGGTCACGCGGGCCATGGCGAGCAATCTCGCCGTGTCCGCCGCGATGATCGAGGATCTCGGCTACCTGCGCGCGGAACTGGCCGCCGCGGAGGTGCCGTTCCTGCTGGTGCGCGACAGCGGGCACCGGCTCGTGCTCGCGGCCGACGCGGCGCAGCGTCTGATGGTGCGCCGGGTGACCGCCGCGGCGATGTCGGCGGGGTTCTCCTGTGTCGAATTGCAGCGCAACGTCTTCCGGCTCGGGCGCGACCACGACCCGGCGCACCATGTCGAGCTGGAACTGTGGGAATACCACGGCGACACGGTGACCTGCCCGCGCCCGAACGCGCTGACCCGCCCGGTCTTCGACCTCGCCGACGTCCAGCGCACGCAGGTGCGGCTGTTCGACCGGACCTGGCCCACGCTGACGGACATGTTCGCGCCGCAGACCGGTGACGTCGGGTTCGACATCGACCTGGTGTTCTCCTGGGTGGACGGCTCCGATCCGGAATTCCGCGCCCGCCGCGCCGGGATGCTCGCTCAGGTCGTGGTCGGCGAGGGCGACGACGCGGACGCCAGGATCCGCCAGATCGACGAGTTGAGGTACGCCCTGCGGTCGGTGCACAAGAACGCGCCGTGGATCCGCAGGATCTTCATCGCGACCGACTCCACGCCGCCGGAGTGGCTGACCGCGCATCCGAAGGTGACCGTGGTGCCTGCGGCGGACCACTTCCGGGACGTCAGCGGTTTGCCGGTGTTCAATTCGCACGCGGTGGAATGCCAGTTGCAGCACATCGACGGGCTCGGCGAGCACTTCCTGTACTCCAACGACGACATGTTCTTCGCACGTCCGGTGCGTCCCTCGATGTTCTTCACGCCGGGCGGCGTGAGCCGATTCATCGAAGCGGACACCAGGATCGGGCCCGGACGCAACAACGAGCGGCGCAGCGGTTTCGAGAACGCCGCCCGGGTGAATCGGGCGCTGCTGGCGGAGCGCTTCGGTTATGTCATCACGCGGCACCTGGAGCACACGCCCGCGCCATTGCGACGCAGCGTGCTCATGGAGATGGAGGAGGAGTTCGCCGCGGACTTCGCGCGCACGAGCGCGAGCCGGTTCCGGGCGGCCACCGACATCTCGGTCACCAATTCGCTGTATCACTACTACGCCATGCTGACCGGGCGCGCGGTGCCGCAGGAGTCGGCGAAGGTGCGGTACGTCGACACGACCAGCTACCACGGTCTGGCTTTGCTGGACGGGCTGGCGCGTCATCGCGACGTCGACTTCTTCTGCCTCAACGACGGCAGTTTCCCCGAAGTCGCCGAGTCCGACCGGGTGCGGATCGTCTCGGAGTTCCTGGCCCGCTACTACCCCGAGCCGGCGCCGTGGGAACGGCTCAGTACACCGCCTCGTCATCCGCTTCCGGAGTCGACGCAGGGCGCCGCATGACGTGCGGGATGCGCGCGGCGGGCGGGATCACGATGCCCTCCTCCGTCAGCCGTTGCCGCGCCTCCTCCGGCGTGGCGGGAGCGCCCACCGTGCGACCGCGCTCGATGGGCACCACCGAGTGCACCACGGTGTCCGGATAGATGTGCACGTAGTTGAAGGCCTGCGCGCCGTCCCGGCCGCGCAGGCCACCCTGCGCTACACCGAGATCCTGGCTGTAGCAGGTGGCCGACGCCACCGAGACGGGGATGCCCGCGAACGTGGCGCTGGTGGAGAAGTGCAGGTGCCCGGCGAGGATGGCGCGCACGTCGGTGCCGTCCAGCACGTCGGCCAGTCGGCGCTGATCCCGTAGTTCTACGGTGACGGCGAGGTCGATCACGCACGGCACCGGTGGGTGGTGCATGGCCAGGATGGTGCCGAAGGGCGCGGGCTCGGCCAGGACCGAGCGCAGCCACTCCAGCTGGTCGTCGGAGATCTCCCCGTGGTGGTGGCCGGGCACCGAGGTGTCCAGGGCGACGATGCGCAATCCGTCGATCAGATGCACCCGGTCCAGCGGGGAGGTGGTGGGGTACTCGTGCAGCAGGCGGGCGCGGAGGGCGGCGCGGTCGTCGTGGTTGCCGGTGACCCACACGATGGGCGCCTGCAAGCTTCTGGCGAATGGTTCGACGATCGACTTCAGCTTGGCGTACGCGGCGGGCTCGCCCCGGTCGGTGAGGTCGCCGCTGAACACGATCGCGGTCGGCCGGATCCGGCTCGCCACGGCCTGGTCCAGTAGCTGCCGTAACCGCAGATCGGCGTCGACATCGCCGTACAGGGGGTCGTCGCCCGCGATGAGATGTGTGTCGCTGAAGTGAAACAACACGTGATCCGGACGCGGATACTCCGCGACTCTGGTGATGGACACCGGACCGAATCCCTCCTGGCGGTTTGCCCGCCATTGGCTTGGCTCCGTCGCCACGATAGCGCCGGTTACGGACAGGTTTCCCGGTGGTTGGTGAAGACTCGCTTGCGGGAAGGTGAGGTTTCGGTGTCGGACGCTGGGTGAACGCGGGTGGATGTGGGATTGGTCACCGACCGAGGGCGTCGGCGGTGCGCAGGGCGTCCACGACCATCGCGGCATCCACCGTGAAGGGTTCGTTGTGGATCGTCTCGCCCGGAGCGGTCGCCCGCTGTGCGATGGCCGCCAGTGCCTCGTCGTCGGCATCGGGCAGCCCGAGGGCGGCCAGCGTGGTCGGCAAACCCACCTCGGCGCAGAAATCGAGCACCGTGCCGATCTCGGACGCGGGCGCGCCCTCGAGCACCAATTGGGTGAGGGTGCCGAACGCGACCTTCTCGCCGTGCAGGAACGGGCGCGTTCGCGCGGCGGCGGTGAGACCGTTGTGCACGGCGTGCGCCGCGGCCAGTCCGGACGATTCGAAGCCGAGTCCGGACAGCAAGGTGTTGGCCTCGACGACGCGCTCCAGCGCCGGTGTGACGCTGCGGGTGCGGACGGCGGTCAGCGCCTGCGCGCCGTCGGCGAGCAAGGTGCGATAGCAGAGTTCGGCCAAGGCGGTGGCGCTGCGAGTGGAGGCGCCGCCGCGCATGTTGCGCACCTGGGCGGCGCTGCACGTGCGCGCCTCGAACCAGGTCGCCAGGGCATCGCCCATGCCCGCGGCGAGCAGCCGAGCCGGGGCCCGCGCGACGACCGAGGTGTCCACCAGCACCAGCGCCGGATTCCGCCGGACGAGCTGATACGCCTCGAACTCGCCCGCGTCGGTGTAGATCACCGACAACGCGCTGCACGGTGCGTCGCTGGAGGCGGTGCTCGGGCAACTGATCATCGGCAGCTCGAGGTCGTCGGCGACCGCGCGGGCCGCGTCGAGCACCTTGCCGCCGCCCGCCCCGAGGACGACCGTGCTGCCGGATTCCTCGACGGCGTGGGCGATCCGGGCGATCTCGGCTCGGCTGCATTCACCACCGGACAGATGGATCGAATAGGCGATCTTCGCGTCCGTCAGCGAGCGCTCCCAGGTGCTTGCCAGCAGCCGGAAAGCGCTGGAGCCCGCCACGATGAGCACCGGCCCGCCGATGCCGAGGCGGGTCATCTCCGCCCCGAGCGCGGCGGTGGCGTCCCGGCCCTGCACGTAGTGCCCCGGCGAGGAGAACACGCTCAGCATCCGGCACCTCCCGATCCCGGGCCGCGCACGTCATCCCAGCCCGGCCGACGACGTTTTCAACGCTACGCGACACACCCTCCGCCACGGTCGTTGTCGAGAGAACCCGCCGTGCTTCGGCGATCGCGAGAGCCGTCCGACGACCCGGAGGTGCCCGGAGCGCGATCGGGACCGATCAGCTCTGGGTCGTGAGGGTCCCCGGGAGCAGATGCGGCCGGTCGCGGTCCTTCTCATCGAGCAACGCGAAGTAGCGGCGCAGCATGAGGATCGCGGTGGTGGCCAGGCCCGCGGTGAGTCCCCACCAGACGCCCGCGGCGCCGAGCCCGGCCGGGTAGGCCAGCAACAGGGCGACGGGCAGGCCGACGCCCCAGTAGCCGATCAGGGAGAGCCGGAAGCCCGCGTTGGTCGCCTTCAGCCCGCGTAGCAGGCCGGTGCCGATGTTCTGGGCAGCGTCGAAGAATTGCAGCACGATTCCGATCAGCAGCAGGGTGTGCGCGACCTGGATGGTGTCGGCGTCCGAGGAGTCCAGGAAGGGGCGCAGCACCAGATCGGGGGCCATCACGTACACCGCGCCCGTCACCGCGGCGATCACCGCGGCGTGCCGCAGCGCCAGCCAGGCCAGTGCACGGGCGTGCGCGTGCTCGTCGCGCGCGACCGCGTGGCTGACCAGGATCGACGCACCGTGCGAGAGACCGATCGCCACCTGGAACACGATGTAGATGATCTGGTAGACGACGTTGTGCGCGGCCAGCGCGGCCGGGCCGATGCTGCCCATGACCAGCGCGAGCACCGAGAACATGCCCGCCTCGGAGCCGTAGGTCAGTGCGATCGGCGTACCCAGTCGCAGCTCGGCGCGCACGGTGGTGAGCCGCAGCGGCAGCGGCGTGCCGGGCAGGGTGCGGCCGAGTTCCTCGTCGCGCCACACCATCACCCAGAACACGCCGAAGGTGACCAGGAAGACCAGCGAGGTCGCGACACCGATACCGGTGAGCCCGAGTTCGGGCAGGCCGCCCTTGCCGTGGATGAAGCCGAGCGCCAACAGCAGATTCAGCGCCACCGAGCCGAGCGTCACCAGCAGCAGCGCCTGCGGGCGCTGCATGCCGACCGTGTACTGGCGCAGCACCTGGAACCACAGGCACGGCACCAGGCCCGGCGCGAGCGCCACCATCAGCGGGCGGGCGTCGGCGAGCACTCCCGGGTCCTGTCCGAGCCAGGGCAGCACCCAGCCGAGCCCGATCAGCACGGCACCGCCGAGCAACCCGGCGATCGTGGCGATCGCGAAGCTGGAGCGCAGCAGGTCGCGGATCTCCGGATCCGGCGATTCGCCGCGTTTGCCCGCCGCGCTCACGGCGGTGGCGATCTGGTTGCCGCTGCCGGTGATCAAACCGACGCACATCGTGCGGATCTGGTTGAACAGCACGATCGCCAGGCCGCCCGCGGCCACCTGCCGCACGCCGAGCGTGCCCATCAGCGCGATGTTCGTGGTGGACACCGCGATCTGGGCGAGCTGGGTCAGCGCGATCGGCGTCGCGAGCGCGGTGAGCCGCCCGCCGTCGCCGCGGAAACTCGTCGCGATCACCGGTTCTCCTTCACAGCGGGCGGGAGCGTCGTCCCGCGCGGGCGCAGCGTCGCACCGTACCGACGACCGGACCTCACCGCGCTTCCACCAACGTGTTCCTGGCGGCGGGCGTGTAGCGCCGCAGCAGCAGCGCGATCTCGCGTTCGGTGCCGGGGTCGAGCAGGTCGCGCTCGTTCATCCACTCGTCGTCGAACACCGTGTCCAAGTACTTCTCCCCGCCGTCGCACACGATGGTGACCACGGTGGAGCCCGGCGGGAACTCCTCCAGCCGGGTGAGCGCGGCGTACACCGAGCCGCCCGCCGACCCGCCCATCATCAGTCCCAATTCGGCGGCGATCGCGCGGGCGGCCGCGAAGGCCGCCACGTCGGTGACCTTCACGCCTTCGTCCAGCAGCGAATAGTCCACGGCGGTGCCGATGGTGGCGCCCGGCGGGGTGCCGGTGCCCGACTGCCAGTACGGACCGCCCGGCCCGCCGAAGGCGATCGAGCCGACCGGTTCGACCCCGATGACGTGCGGCGTGCAGCCGAGCTGGCGCAGCCGGGTCGCGGTGCCGAACAGCGAACCTCCGGTTCCCACGGCGGACAGCAGGATGTCGACCCGATCGACGTCCTCGAGCAATTCCTCGGCCACCGGGTAGTAGCCCACCGCGTTGGCGTCGTTGTTGTGCTGCTCGGTGAAGTACGCGTCGTCCCGCTCGGCCGCTATCGCCTCGGCCAGGTCCTCCCGTGCCGAGGTGGCCAGGTTGTCGTCGCCCTCGTCGGCGACGAACACCAGTTCCGCACCCATTGCTCGCATCGCGCGCAGTTTGTCCTTACATGCGTGATGGTCGACCACTGCGGTGAAGCGATACCCACGTTCCGCGGCAACTACCGCGAGGCCGAGCCCGGTATTGCCGGATGTGGACTCGATGATATGTCCGCCACTGCGTAGCAAACCCCGACGTTCGGCGTCGAGGACCATTTCGCGCGCCATCCTGATCTTGGCCGCACCGGTCGGGTTGAACTGCTCCAGTTTGAGCAGCAGGCGGGTGCCGGTCGCGGTGGCCGCGAGCTCGAACAGCGGCGTGCGGCCGATCAGATCCGTCACGCGCGTGACGAGCGGCATCGAGGTCTCCTGGTTGTGGTCGGGAAGTCGGGTCAGCTGCCGTCGCGGGTCCAGCGGAAGCGATCGCCGGGTGCGTCGTGCAGTACGACTTTCGGTGGGATGGGCAGTTCGTGAAACGCGGACTCGTTCGAATCCATCTGATAACCGGCGGTATTCGGGTAGATCAGCAGATCGCCGACCTCGGCGGGGCGTGGCAGCGGCACCCGCCGCCAGCTCAGCATGTCGGAATCCAGGCAGGTGGCCGCCCCGACGCTGGTCGGCGTCGCGGTGCCGGGCCGCGCGGGCCACAGCACCGGATCGGGCAGGTACTCGCTGTCGAACCATTGCTCCGAGAGACTGAGGCTGGTGCCGTCCACGGTGAGCAACCGGTAGGGCTCGCCGTGCGCGTGCCTGGTCTTGCTGCCCTGGACGCGGAAGACGGTGCAGCCCGCGTGCGCGAGCAGCGCGCGCCCCGGCTCGACGGCCAGCCGTACGGCGTTGTCGCGCAGTCGTCCGGCGAGATCCGCGTGGTCGAGGATCTGCGCGAGCATGGCCGCGCCGGGCACCGGAAAGTGGTACGGATAGTACGAATCGAAGGACTTGCCGGAGTGGAACCACTGCCTGCCCGCCCGCGCCGTGAACTCCATCGCCGCGTCCGCCGGAACGTAGTCGACGCCGAAGCCGCCGCCGATCGACACGGTGGTGGCCGGATGCCCCAGCGTGCGCGCGCGCAGACAGCGGGCGATCAGCTCGCCCGCCAGTTCCGAGCGCGCCACCGCGTCGTAGCCCGACAGATGGAAACTGAAGCCCTCCAAGCGAATCGAATCGCGTGCGCCGCACAGCGCGAGGGCGTCCCCGATTTCGCCGGAGGTCATGCCGAACCGGCTGGCCGAGGCCGCGGGCAGCACGCGGATCAGCACTCGCGCGGGCCAGTCGGCGGACGCCGGCGCGGCGAGCCGTTCGAGCTCGCCGAGATCGTCCACGGCGATCAGCGCACCGTGCCGGACGGCCAGCCACAGCAGGTCGTCCGCCTTCGCCGGTCCGGTCACCATCAGCTCGGCACCGCGTACGCCTCGAGCCAGCGCGGCGGTCAGCTCGCCGACGCTGGCGACGTCGACGCCCGCACCGTGTTCCGCGCAGGCCCGCGCGACGCATGCGGCCTTGTTCGCTTTCTTGCCGTAGTAGATGGCACCTTGCACCCCGGCGCTCTCGAAAGCTGTGCGGAAGGCCCGGATGTTGTGGCCGACCCGCGCCGGGTACATCACGTGGAACGGCCCGCCCATTGTGAAAGCGAGGTCACCGAGCAGATCCGGATCGGCGAACAGGCGGCGCTCCCACGGATCGAGATGCGCGGGCATCGGTGCCGCGCTGATCGAATCGCGCGTAGCCGCTTCGTCCGTAGGCTCCACGGTGACACTCGCGTGTTCTAGTCCCACCGTGCACCTCCGTGTTCTAGTCCCACAGCGGCACCTCCGTGCCACGGCCTTCCGCGATCGCCCGCTCCGCCAGCGCGTGGGCCACCGCGATGTCGGTCAGCACCAGCCCGCTGTTGTAGACGAAGACGCGCTCGTCGTCGGAGCGGCGCGCGACCGCACGGCGATCGAGGATGTGCGGCAGCTCGGCGTCCACCGTGCGCAGCGTGCCGTCGGGCCCGGCCATGTCGGTGCCGGTCAGCGCCATCTGCTCGGCGCTGGTCGCGATCACGCGGTCGGCATCGGTCAGCGCGGACGGCGCGAGCCCGTAACCGACCAGCACCGCCACCGAACCGGGCGCCAGATCGTCGGATTCGAGCGCCACTTCGGTGGCCGGGCCCGCCGTGGCCAGCACGACATCGGCCGTGGCCGCCGCGGCGCGTGGATCGGTGACGGTCTCGAGCAGCGCGTGCGGATGGTGCTCGGCGAGCACGCGGTGCACGGCTGCCAGGCCCTCGGGGTGCGTGCCGTAGACCATCAGCTTGCGCAGCTGCGGGTTCGCGGCGAGCAGATGCGGAAGGGCGTTGCGGCCTTGAGTTCCGGTGCCGATCAGCAGCACGCTCTCCGCGCCCCGCCGGATCGTCTCGCGCACCAGCAGAGCCGACACCGCGGGCGTACGCAACGCGCCGACCCGCGCGCAGTCCATCATCGCGATCGGCGCGCCGGTGCTGTCGTCGTAGAGCGTGATGGTCGTGTAGTACCGCTTCGTGCTGCGATCGTGGCCTGGATCGAACTTGTAGGAGGTCTTCATCGCCACCACGCGCCTGCGGCCGTCTCGGCCGAGCATGGCGTAGGCGACCGACCAGCCGTCGGGATTGGCGACGCTGAGCTTGCGCGGATTGTCCGAACTGCCCGCCGCCAGGGCGAGATATGCCTCTTCCACGGCGCGTACCACCGCGGCCGGTGTGATCGGCACGTCGGCGAGGTCGCTTCGGCTCAACACCCGCAGGGGTGTGCTTCGGTCACGCGTGCTCAAGGGGTCCTCGATCATGTCGTACTGCATCCCGCTCATGAGTGCCGCTCCGAACCGGCGGGGTGGCCGCCGTCCGGAACGGGGCTACGGTTTGTTGCCCGTAGCCATTCTCGTCGGCTTCCTCGGCCCGCCGCCGCCGTTGCGGAAGCCGGATGTTCACTCGCTTGAGCCACCGGTCGGTGCCGTCGTACCGCGCGGTGAACGGCACTCGGCCGTGCACGGCGACGTCGTTGTCCACCAGCAACAGCTCGCCGGGGGCGAGCGACGCGCTGACGCGGACGCGTTCGAGCTCGGCGGCGAGTTGTGCGTAGGCCGCGCGGAATTCCGGGTCGGCGTCGTCGAGCGGCGTGTACGCCGGGTCGTAGCGAAGCGTCTGCCGGTCGGCGCCCGCGACGCTCCACAGCGTCGGAATCGGTGTGGCCGGGTAGGTTTCGTGACCGTCGCCGTAGGAGACATCCGGCAGGATCGGCAGTACGGGAGTGCTGAGCAGTTCGCGTTGCGCGGTGGACAGTTCGATCCGGCGCACCGATGACACGGTGGTGCCGACCAGATCCGGGTTACGTAGGCAACCGAGCATGAGCAGGTGGGCGCGCTCCGGATGGAAGGCGTCCTCGGTGTGCGGGCTGAGCAGCACTTCGCTGCTGGCGCCGGACTGTTCGTGTTCGTGACCGGCCGCGGGAACGATGTTGTTGACCAATCGGCCGTCCTGCTGGCCCTGCCAGCCGAACGGCTCGCCCGCGCTCCGCGCCAGCAGCAGCATCACCAAGTCGAGTTCGAACGAATGCGCGCGCCGCTCCGAATCTCCGCTCCAGCGCGCCGCCTCCCGCCAGCTGGGCGGAGTCGGTCCGAATTCGTTGTTCAGCAGCGGAAGACGACCGACGACCGTGGCACCCGCGGGGGTGGCGGGCGGGCGCATGGCGTGGCGCACTTCGGCAGGGAGTCGTGCGGCGCCCGCATCGATCCGTTCGATGAGCGCGGGGTCGCAGAGGGTGCGCGCCGCGGCCGCCGGATCGGCGAGTGCGAGATCGAGCGTGGTCGATATCTCTCTGGCGAGAGCGCGCACCGCGCGGCCCGCTTCCGGGGAAAGCTCGCGTCGTTCGAGGTCTAGGGGGTGAAGCGGCTTACGTTCGGAGAGAACGCTTTTCACCGGGTATCCCTTCTTCGCAGCAGTGGGAAAAGCAGGGTTCACGATTAGTATGGGAAGGTAGCCCTTTGTAGGAAGTGAAGCAAGGCTTACCTAAGCGAGTCGGCAAAAAATAGCCGAATCGCATAACTTCGGCTCGGGTGAAGTCGGCCCTGTGGACGTGCCGGGGCTCGGTCGGGGGTTTGCGGGAGATGCGCCCTTGCACTGCCGTTTTGATGCCGGTATCGGCGAGTCGCGCCGTGCATTAGGCTAGCCTGTCCTGATCGAGGCACTGTGTGCGGTACCGCCGTGGGTTCGGTTCAGGAAGAGGGGCAGCACAATGGTTTTGAATCGAAGGGACCTGCTGCGGTCGAGTCTCGGCGTAGGGGCTGTGCTGCTGGTGGCCGCTTGTTCCGATGACGCCGACGTGTCCGGGCCCGCCCGGCCTGGCGGCACGCTGCGAGTCGGCGCGCTCGGCACCGCGGCGCGCATCGAACGCGATCCGCACGCCAACCTCAGCAACGACAGCGACTTCCTCGTCACCTCCCTGGTCTACGACGCCCTCACCGTGCCGGGCGGCAACCCGAACGTCGTTCCCCGTCTGGCGAATCGGTGGGAGCCGGACGCCGACCGGCGGCGCTGGAGCTTCACCCTGGCCGAGAACGCGACCTTCCACGACGGGACACCGGTGACGTCCGAAGATGTCGTGTGGTCGCTGCGCAGGCTGCGCACGGTCGGTGGCGCGTCGAAGATGCCGGTGGCCGTGGAGGACATCTCCGCCGACGGGCCGAACCGGGTGGTGCTGGCCGTGCCCGAACCGAATACCCAACTGCCGCTGCTGGTGCGGCTGATGACGTTCACGGTCAAGAAGGACACCACTGATTTCACCAAGGCCGTGGGCAGCGGACCGTTCCGGTTGGAGTCCTATCAGGGCGGCAACGCCCGGCTGGTGCGCAACGAGCGGTGGCACGGCGGGCCACCGCCGCTGGACGCCATCGAGGTAACCATGTTCGAAAGCGTGACCGCGCTGGGCAACGCGGTGCTCAGCGGGCAGATCGACCTGGCCTCCAACGTCGGCGCCATCGCGGGCCGCACCGCCGAGGGGCGCGGCGACCTGGCCGTCGTGCGCCGACCGAACGACACGGTGGTCGGCGTCGCCATGCGCAGCTCCGACGGCCCGTTCGCCGACGCACGGGTGCGCACCGCCCTACGGCTCGGCGTCGACCGCAAAGCCCTGGTCAACCAGGTGCATTCCGGATACGGAACGGTGGCCAACGACATTCTCGGCACGGCCGATCCGCTCTACGACACCTCCCTCGCCCAGCGCGCCCGCGACCTCGATCGCGCGAAAGCGCTGTTGCGCGAGGCGAAATTCGACACCGGGCGCAGTTACCCCTTCGTCACCAAGGCCGAGGCGCCCGGTGAGGTGGAATCGGCGAAGGTGATCGCCACCCAGCTCGCCGAGATCGGCGTCCGGCTGGACGTGGTCACCCAGGAGCCGAACGCCTTCTACGACCAGACCTGGCTGAAGGCGCCGCTGTACACGATCTCCTGGGGCACCAACGACTCCACCCTCTTCTTCGCGAGCAAATTGCTGTCGAGCGGATCGAACCGCAACGAAACCGGTTTCAAGGACGCCGAATTCGACGCCGCGACCGCGAAGGCGCTCGCCGCGCGCACCGACACGGAGTACCGGCAGGCGAATCAGGAGTTGCAGCGCATCCAGTACGAGCGCGGCGGCTACCTGGTCTGGGGCATGGCCGACGGCATCGACATCGCCGCCTCCCGGGTGCGCGACCTGCCCACGCTCGGCGGGTTCGCCAGGGTCCAGCTGGAGAAGGCCTGGCTGGCCGGGTGATGCTGTTCGCGCGACTGCTGCTCCGGCGCGTCATCCTGCTGGTGACGCTGCTGGCCTGCGTCTTCGTCGCCGTGGACCTGCTGCCGGGCGACACCGCACGCGCCGTCCTCGGCCGGGAGGCCACGCCCGAGCAGATCGCCGCCAAAGAACACGAACTCGGACTGGACCGCCCACTGGCGGTGCGGTTCTGGAACTGGATTGCGGGCGTCGTGACCGGCGATTTCGGACGTACCGCGCGCGGACGGCCGGTCGACGACCTGCTCATCGACAAGTTCCCGCCGACGCTGCTGCTCGGCGGTGTCGCCCTCGCGGTGACCGTGCTCGCGTCGCTCGCGCTCGGCGCGTGGTGGGCGACGCGTCCGGGCAGCGTGGCCGCGCGTGTCTTGCAGCCGACGACGACCACCGCGGTGGCCGTTCCCGAATTCGTGATCGCCACGGTGCTGATCCTGGTGTTCGCGCTGGCGCTGGGCTGGCTGCCCGCCGTGACCATCACCGGCCGGTCGGGGATGCCGGCCGGACCGGAGATGCTGGTGCTGCCGGTGCTCGCACTCGCGTTGCCCCAGGTCGGATGGAACACCAGGGTGGTGCGCGCCGCCTTGTCCGACGCCGCGCTGGCACCGCACGTGGAAAGCGCGTTGCTCGACGGCCTTTCGGGCCGTACGGTGCTGGCGCGGCACGTGTTGCCGTTCGCGTTGCCCACGATCGTCGCCAGCTTCGCCACCACGGTCGGGATGCTGCTCGGCGGTGCTCTGGTGGTGGAGACCGTGTTCAACTATCCCGGCCTCGGGGCGGTCCTGGCCGGCTCGGTGGCCGATCGCGACATCTCGGTGGTGGCCGCGGTGGTCGCGTTGTCCGGGGTGCTCATCATGATCGTGCTCGCCGCCGCCGACGGCATCCGCGCGTGGTCGTTGCGGGGGCGGCGATGACGGTTCCCGCGAAGATCGCGAACCCGGCCCGGCGGCGGCTCGGGCAGCTGGCCGTCGCACCCGCTCTGCTGGTCACGCTGGCGGCGGCGCTGGGACCGACGCTGGCGCCGCACCCGGCAGAGGAAGCGATCGCCATCCCGTTCGGCGATCCCGCTGCCGGCGCGCCGTTGGGCACCGACCGGCTCGGCCGCGACGTGCTCAGCCAGTTGCTCTATGGCGGTTGGGGATTGCTGCTGGTGGCCGCGGTGATCGCGGTGTCGGTGACCGGACTGTCGTGTGTCCTCGGCGCGGTCGCGGCGCTGCGCCCGCGGATCGGCGAGTGGATCGAACTCGGCACCGACTTGTTCATCCTGCTACCAGCGGTGCTGGGGATTCTCCTCGTGCTGACCTCGTGGCCCGACGCGGGAACCCTGGGACTGATCGTCCTGGCGCTGCTGTTCGGCGTTCCCTATTGCGCGCGAATCTGCACGGCCGCCGCCGCGGGGGTCGCGGCGTCCGGATATGTCGAGAGCGCGCGAGCCGCCGGTGAGTCGCTCGGGCACCTGGTGTTCCGGGAAGTGATCCCGAACCTGCGCGCGGTGTCGACGGCTCAGCTCGGGCTGCGTTTCGTGGCGGCGGTCTATCTGGTGAGCACGGCGTCCTTCCTCCAGTTGCCCACGACGCTCGGTGCGAGCAACTGGGCGGTCATGGTGCGCGAGAACGCCTCCGGCATGCTGCTCAATCCCTGGGCCGTGCTCGCTCCGAGCCTCGCGATCGCGATCGTCGCGGTGAGCGTGAACCTGGCGGTGTCGGCGTTCGGGCGAGGGGAGCGGGAATGAACGTGAACGTCACGACGAGCGCGCGTCGGACGGCCGAGGCGGATGGCGCCGGGCAGGTGCGGGCCGATCTCGTCGCGGTCGACGGCCTGACCGTGCTGGGTCAGGACGGGCGAGAATTGGCCGGACCCGCGACTTTCCGGATACCGGCGGGCACGGTCACGGCGCTCACCGGCCCGTCCGGGTCGGGCAAGACCACGGTGATGCGCGCACTGCTCGGGCAACTCCCGTCCGCGGCGGCGCGCACGACGGGCTCGGCATCGGTTGCCGGACACGATGTGCTATCGCTCGATCGCGTTGCGCTGCAACGCTTCCGGCGTCAGCATATCGCTTACGTCGGGCAGGATCCCGGGTCGGCGCTGAACCCGCTGCTGCGCGTGCGCGCCCTCTTGCGCGAGGTCGCGCCGCGCGCGCCCGAGTCCACCCTGATCGACACGCTCGCGCTGGTCGGTCTGTCGCCGGACTACCTTCGCCGCCGCCCCGGTGAATTGTCCGGCGGTCAGCAGCGCCGCGTCGCCCTCGCCAGGGCGCTGATCCGCCGGACCGGCGTGCTGGTGCTCGACGAGCCGCTGGCCGGGCTGCACGGCGCACTGCGCACCGATATCGCCGGGCAGCTGGCGGCACTCGCCCGCGAGCGTTCGGCGGCGATCTTGCTGTCCGGGCACGACACCGCTCTCGTGCACTCGATCGCCGACGACATCATCGAACTCGGCGTGGTCCGTCCGGCGTCCCTGCCTCCGTCTCCGGCGGGCGGTACACAGCTGCGTGCCGAACGGCGAAGTGCTCTCCCTCCGCCGGACGTCGCCTCGACCGGAGAGCGAGCGCGCAACGGTCACAAGCCTTCGGCCGTCTCGGCGGACAACCGACCGCCCGGCGTCGTGCTGCGCGCCGAGAACATCAGCGCCTCGATCGACGGACACCGAGTGCTCGCCGACATCGACCTCGCGCTGGAGGCGGGCTCGGCGCTCGCGGTGGTGGGCGCGTCGGGCGCGGGCAAGACCACCTTGGCTCGCGTGCTCGCGGGGCTGCACCATTCGGCGACCGGATCGCTCGAACTGCGTGGCGACCCGATCATCGTTGGGGCGAACCGGCGAATTCACCACGGCGCGGGCGGCATTCAATTGGTCACTCAAAACCCACGGTCCGCGCTCAATCCGCACCGCACCGTGGCGCAAACGCTCGGCCGCCCTTTGCGGCGGATCGGGCGCGTCGCGCGCCGGGATCTTTCGCGGCGAATCGCCGAACTGCTCGCCGCGGTCGAGCTGTCCGCCGACCTGGCCGCCCGCTATCCGCACGAACTGTCCGGCGGCCAGCGGCAACGGGTGGCGCTGGCCCGCGCCCTCGCCGCCGAACCGGCCGTGCTCCTGTGCGACGAGATCACCTCGGCACTGGACCACTCCACCGCGGCGGCGATCATGGCGCTGCTGGATCGGATCCGGTCCGAACGTGACACCGCACTGCTGGTCGTCACGCACGACATGGCCTTGGTCGCCGAATACTGTCCCCGGCTGCTCGTCCTCGACCAGGGATGCGTCGTCGAATCCGGGGACACCGGAACGGTTCTCGCCGCGCCGACGCACGGCGCGACCAGCGAACTGCTGGTCTGACACGGCGACCGTGCGGGTCATACGCGCTTTCGACACGCAGTGCGCTCCGTCACCGGCTTGCCGCGGGCCCGCGCCGTCATCTGGATGATGGAAGGGTGTTGCGAAAGACCGGCGTCTCGGCCGCCATCGTGGTGCTCCTCGGGCTCGCCGGTTGCGGGACCGACCGCACCCCGATCCCGGAGGGCATCCCGCCCGGACCGGGCACCCCGCTGCCCGTGATCGACCTGGACGCTCCCGGTCGCACGGCCGTCCAGTTGCGCGGCTGGGCCGAGGAGCAGGCCGATGGGCTCGGCATACCGCCGATCGCGCTGGAGGCGTACGGCTACGCGGCGGCTGTGATGACCAGGGCCCGTCCCGACTGCGGCATCGCGTGGACGACGCTCGCGGGCATCGCGAGCGTGGAGAGCAGGCACGGCACCCATCGCGGGGCGCGGCTCGGCGCGGACGGCTCGGTCCGCCCGCCGATCATCGGAGTCCCGCTGGACGGCTCGCCGGGCGTCGCGTTGGTGCGCGACACCGACGACGGCGTGCTCGACGGCGATCCGGAGCACGATCGCGCCGTCGGACCGCTGCAGTTCATCCCGGAGACCTGGAAGCGCTGGGGCGTCGACGCCAACGGGGACGGCGTCGCGGATCCGCAGAACATCGATGACGCCGCGCTCACCGCCGCCAGGTACCTGTGCGCCAGCGGCGGCGACCTCACCTCCGAGCACGGCTGGCAGCGGGCGTTGCTCACCTACAACCAGTCGCACAGCTACCTGTTGACCGTGCGCGACCGGGCCGCGAGCTACAGCATCGGCCGCCGGGTGTGATCTCCCGGTCGCCGGAGTGCCGGTTACCCGCCTCGCCGCCGGGACGATAGGCTCGCAGCGCACGGCCCATCCCGTGAGACATACCGTGTCAGCAGCCGAAGGAGTGTCTTTTTCGTGGCCATCATCGAACAGGTCGGAGCTCGCGAGATCCTCGATTCGCGCGGTAACCCCACTGTCGAGGTCGAGATCGCTCTCGACGACGGCACCCTGACCCGGGCGGCCGTGCCCTCCGGCGCGTCCACCGGCGAGCACGAGGCCGTCGAACTGCGCGACGGCGGCGAGCGCTACGGCGGCAAGGGCGTGCGCAAGGCGGTCGAGGGCGTGCTCGACGAGATCGCGCCCGCCGTCATCGGCCTGGACGCCGTGGAGCAGCGCACCGTCGACCAGGTGCTGCTCGACCTCGACGGCACCCAGGACAAGTCCCGGCTCGGCGCCAACGCCTTGCTCGGTGTCTCGCTGGCGGTGGCCCGCGCCGCCGCCGAGTCCTCCGGCCTCGAACTGTTCCGCTACCTCGGCGGTCCGAACGCGCACGTGCTGCCCGTCCCGATGATGAACATCCTCAACGGCGGCGCGCACGCCGATACGGGCGTCGACGTGCAGGAATTCATGGTCGCCCCGATCGGCGCGCCCACCTTCAAGGAGTCGCTGCGCTGGGGCGCGGAGGTCTACCACGCGCTGAAGTCGGTGCTGAAGGCCAAGGGCCTGTCCACCGGCCTCGGTGACGAAGGCGGTTTCGCGCCCGACGTGGCGGGTACCAAGGCGGCGCTCGACCTGATCAGCGAGGCCATCGCCAAGACCGGCCTGAAGCTGGGCAGCGATGTGGCGCTGGCGCTGGACGTGGCCGCCACCGAGTTCTTCACCTCCGGCAGCGGCTACAAGTTCGAGGGTGTGGTGCGTTCGGCCGAGGAGATGGCGCAGTTCTACGCCGAGTTGATCGCCGCCTACCCGCTGGTGTCCATCGAGGACCCGCTGGCGGAGGACGACTGGAACGGCTGGGTCACCCTGACCGACCAGATCGGCGAGAAGATCCAGCTCGTCGGCGACGACCTGTTCGTCACCAACCCGGAGCGCCTGGAGGAGGGCATCGCCAAGGGCGCCGCCAACGCGCTGCTGGTCAAGGTGAACCAGATCGGCACCCTCACCGAGACCCTGGACGCGGTGGAGCTGGCGCATCGCAACGGCTACAAGACGATGATGTCGCACCGTTCCGGCGAGACCGAGGACACCACCATCGCCGACCTCGCCGTCGCGGTGGGCAGCGGCCAGATCAAGACCGGCGCCCCGGCGCGCAGCGAGCGGGTCGCCAAGTACAACCAGCTGCTGCGCATCGAGGACGCGCTCGGTGATTCGGCGCGCTACGCGGGTGACGTCGCGTTCCCCCGCTTCGCGTTCGAAGGCTGAGCTGGGGCACGAACCCCGGGAGTACCGCGAAGTAGAGACAGAGGCGTGAGATGACGGAGCGACGTGCGCGTGGGACCAGTCCGGCCGGACGCGGGGACCGCCGCACGTCGCGTGCCGCCGGATCGCGCCCGGCCGACTCCGCCGCCAAGCGCGGCCGCAGGCGATCGGAGCCCGCGGAGAAGCCGAAACCGCGCAAGACGGGTTCGGTCGGCGACAGGCACGACCACACGTTCCTCGGCCTCTCCACCGGCAAAGCGGTGATCCTCGCGATGGTGGTGTGCGGGCTCGCGCTCACCCTCGCCGTGCCGATGCGCACATATTTCACCCAGCGCGCGGAGGCAGCGCAGCTGGCGCAGCAGCGCGAGGAACTCGAGACGGATCTGGCCCGGTTGCGGGATCGTCGTGCGCAGCAACAGGATCCGGCCTACATCCGCAGCGAGGCGCGGGACCGCCTGCGTCTGGTGATGCCAGGCGAGACGCCGTATATCGTGCAGGTGCCCGGCATCGAGGCGCCCGCGCCGCCGCCCGCGCCCACCAGAGCCAGGGACCCCCAGCCTTGGTACACCGATTTGTGGCGCAGCATCTCCGAGCCGCAGCCGACGCCCTAGGCCGCCGCGCCACCACCTCGAGCACCGGAAGGACATAGGTGACCGCACCCACCGACCAGGATCTCGCGATCATCGCCGAGCAGCTGGGCCGTGCGCCGCGCGGCGTGCTCGCCATCGCCTACCGCACCCCGGACGGGATCCCGGCCGTTGTGAAGACCGCGCCCCGGTTACCGGATGGCACCCCCTTCCCGACCCTCTACTACCTCACCGATCCCCGGCTCACCGCGGAGGCGAGCAGGCAGGAATCGGCCGGCGTGATGCGGGAGATGACCGAGCGGCTCGCCGCGGACGAGGAGCTGGCCGCCGCCTACCGCGCCGCGCACGAGAGCTATCTGGCCGAACGCGACGAAATCGAGTCGCTCGGCACGGATTTCACCGGCGGCGGGATGCCCGAGCGGGTCAAGTGCCTGCACGTGCTGATCGCCCACGCATTGGCCAAGGGGCCGGGGGTGAATCCGCTCGGCGACGAGTCGGTGGCGCTGGCCGCCGATCACGGCCTGCGCGGCACCGCGATTCCGGCCGACTGGCCCGCTGCCCGGCCGGGGGGCCCGCGAGAGACTGGAGCACAGTGATGAGTGACCGGGTAGCCGCCGTGGATTGCGGCACGAACTCCATCCGACTGCTGATCGCCGACGTGCTCGACGACGGGCGCTTGGCCGACGTGCACCGCGAGATGCGCATCGTCCGCCTCGGTCAAGGCGTCGACGCGACCGGGTCGCTGGCGCCGGAGGCGATCGAACGCACCCGCGCGGCCCTGGCCGACTACGTCGCGCTGATGCGCGAGGCGGGCGTCGGCCGGGTGCGGATGGTGGCCACGTCCGCCACCCGGGACGCCGCCAACCGGGAGGATTTCTTCGCCATGGCGCGGGCCGAACTCGGCGCGGTGGTCGCGGGCGCGGAAGCCGAGGTGATCACCGGCGACGAGGAGGCGCGCCTGTCGTTCGCCGGCGCCATCGGCGAATTGTCCAGCGCGGCGGGTCCGTTCGTCGTCGTCGACCTGGGCGGCGGTTCCACCGAGCTGGTGTTCGGGGACAGCGCGGGGGTGCGCGCCGCGTTCTCCGCCGACATCGGCTGCGTCCGGATCACCGAACGGTGCCTGGCGGGCAATCCGCCGACCGCCGAGGAGATCGCCGCCGCCCGCGCCTTCGCCACCGAGCGGTTGACCGAAGCGTTCACGCACGTCCCGGTGGAGGGGGCGCACACCTGGGTCGGCGTGGCGGGCACGATGACCACGCTCGCCGCGGTCGCGCTCGATCTCCCCGAATACGACTCGGAGCGGGTGCATCTCACTCGTTTGACCTCGGAGCAGGTGCATCAGGTCTGCGACCGGCTGATCGCCATGGACCACGATGAGCGCGCCGCGCTGGGGCCGATGCACCCCGGCCGGGTCGACGTGATCGGCGGCGGCGCGGTCATCACCGAAGTGCTGGCGGAGGAATTGTCCCGGCGCGCGGGTATTACCGAGCTGATCGTCAGTGAGCACGACATTCTCGACGGCATCGCACTGTCGATCGCCTGATCCGGCTCGGTCGCCTGGCCGCGGTCAGGTCTGCCGGACGTGTCCGTTCAGCTTCACCTCGGCGTGTGTCTCGGTTCCGGCGCGGACTCCGATTCCGGCGTGACCCGCGTGGCGCGCCTTGCCGATGGCGATATCGGCGAGCCGGCAGAGCGATTCCATGTTCCGCGGCGCCAGCAGGAGTTCTTGCAGCGCGTTGGGCATGAGCAGGCCCAACCCGCGTTCGGCGTGCTCGTACATCCGGATCTGGGTCTCGTCGGGGGCGGTCTCGACGAGTTCCAGCCGGATCCACGCGGCGCCGAACGGCGAGAGCTTGGCCTCCAGTTCGAGCATGTGCGGCGGATCCACCGACACGACCTCCGTGGTGTCGCTCACGGTGAACGGCCATACGCCCGCGCTGTAGTGCAGCGCCGCGCCGACGCCGGGCCATCCGTCATCGACGTCGCGAATGTGCGTGGCGCCGACGACCCAGGCGGCGAACAGCCATCCGTCGGCCAGGACGGAGAAAACCTGCTCCGGTGTCGTCGGCACGGTGATTTCCACATGGACCATCAGCTCAACGCTTTCTGGGTGCGGGCCGGTTTGCCTTTCGATTGCGGGGTGCCCGGTGGGTGCGGGGGCAAACCACCGGCCGCGCCCAGGTTTCGCGGCCCGCCTGAACAGAACAAACGAATCCTCCCCGGCGCGGTTCGAGATGCGATCTTCGGAGCATGGTCGAAGCGAAAACATCGCGGGAACCAGTGGGGACACGAACCGTGTTCGGCCACCCGATCGGGCTGGCCAACTTGTTCGGCGTCGAACTCTGGGAGCGCTTCTCGTTCTACGGGATGGTCACCATCCTCGGGTACTACCTCTACTACTCGGCGACCTACGGCGGTCTGGGCCTGGGCAAGGACACGGCCGTGGGCATCGTCGGCGCCTACGGCGGCCTGGTCTATTGGTCCACCGTCCCGGGCGGCGGCTGGATCGCCGACCGTTTGCTCAAGATGAGACGCACCCTCTTCTACGGCGGCATCGTGGTCATGGCCGGGCACGTCGCCCTGGCCGTGCTGCCCGGCCTGTCCGGTGTCGGGCTGGACTGGCATCGGTCGCTCTGGGCAGCGGCCCCGGAGGCTTTCGGGCTCAGATGATGGCATTGTATTTTTTCTCGGTTGGTCTCGGCACGTCGCTGTCGGGTAGTTTGGCGCGGTTCTATGACCCAGGTCACGAGTTCGCGTATTTCGGTATCACCGGGACGGCCGTGGTGTGTGCGGGGCTGATCGTCGCCGCCATCGCACCATGGATCAGCAAATTCATGGCAGGCGTGCGTTGACTCGCCGTCTGGGTACAGAACACAAGCAATTGGCACGAATTAAGGAGAACGCGTGACGAAACCCGGGCCACGAGCCGATTCGGCGGGTGATGTCTCGTCTCGGTGGGGCGGTCTGTTCCGCACCAAGTCCGTCGAACAGTCGATCCACGACACCGACGAACCCGACTCGAAACTACGCAAGGATTTGACCGCCTGGGACCTCACCGTCTTCGGCGTGGCCGTCGTGGTCGGCGCGGGCATCTTCACCCTCACCGCGCGCACCGCGGGCACCGTCGCGGGTCCGTCCGTCTCGCTGGCCTTCGTGTTCGCCGCGATCGCCTGCGGGCTGACCGCGCTCTGCTACGCCGAGTTCGCCTCCACGGTGCCGGTGGCGGGCAGCGCCTACACCTACTCCTACGCCACCTTCGGCGAGCTCGTCGCCTGGATCATCGGCTGGGACCTGATCCTGGAGTTCGCGCTCGCCGTGGCGGTCGTGGCCAAGGGTTGGTCGCAATACCTCGGCGAGGTGCTCGGCACCACGTCTCCGATCGCGCACTTCGGCCCGGTGACCTTCGACTGGGGCGCGGTGCTGCTCATCACGGTGCTCGGTGTGCTGCTCGCGACCGGGACCAAGGTGTCCTCGCGGGTGTCGGCGGTCGCCGTCGCCATCAAGCTGGGCGTGATCGCGTTGGTGCTGGTCGTCGGCCTCACGTACTTCAAGTCCTCGAACCTCTCGCCCTACATCCCGCCGTCGCAGCCCGGTGAGCGGGGCGAGGGGCTGCGGCAGTCGCTGTTCTCCTTCCTGACCGGCGCCGGACACAGCAACTTCGGCTGGTACGGCCTGCTCGCCGCGGCCAGCTTGGTGTTCTTCGCGTTCATCGGCTTCGACGTCGTCGCCACGACGGCGGAGGAGACCCGCAACCCGCAGAAGGCGGTGCCCCGCGGCATCCTCGGCTCGCTGCTCATCGTGACGATCCTGTACGTCGCGGTATCGCTCGTGCTCACCGGCATGGTGCCCTACACCGAGTTGTCCCATGGCGACGCGACACTGGCCACGGCGTTCGGCATCCACGGGGTGACCTGGGCGAAGAACATCATCTCGATCGGCGCCCTCGCCGGGCTCACCACGGTGGTCATGGTGATGTATCTCGGGCAGACCCGGGTGCTGTTCGCGATGTCGCGTGACGGGCTGATGCCGCGCAAGCTCTCGCACACCGGTAAGAACGGCACGCCGGTGCGGGTCACCGTCATCGTCGGCGTGGCGTGCGCGCTGCTGGCCGGGTTCGTGGACTTCGGCACGCTGGAGGAGATGGTCAACATCGGGACGCTGTTCGCGTTCGTGCTGGTGTCGGTCGGTGTGCTCATCCTGCGACGCACGCGTCCGGACCTGCCGCGTGGATTCCGGGTTCCGCTGGTGCCGCTGATCCCCGTCCTGGCGGTGCTGGCGTGCGCGTGGCTGATGCTGAATCTCTCGGTGGAGACCTGGCTGCGGTTCCTGGTGTGGATGGTGATCGGGTTCGTCGTCTACTTCGCCTACTCGCGGCACAACTCCGTGCTCCGGAAGGCTTCCGTCACCTAGTACGCGGCCGGAGTTCGGGTGTGGGGTGGCGGCGGATAGCCTGACGCCGTGTCGCAGCGTGAGTTGGTTGTTCTCGGGACCGCTAGTCAGGTGCCGACGAAACAGCGAAACCACAACGGGTACCTGCTCCGGTGGGACGACGAGGCGATCCTGTTCGATCCCGGTGAGGGCACGCAACGGCAGATGACCTATGCCGGTGTGACCGTCACCGGGCTCACCCGGATCGCCATCACCCATTTCCACGGCGACCACAGTCTCGGGCTGGCCGGAGTGGTGCAGCGGATCAACCTCGACCGGGTGCCGCATCCGGTCGACGTCTGCTTCCCGGCGTCCGGCGCGGCGTACTACGAGCGCCTGGTCAACGCGACGTCGTACTATCACCGCGCCGAGCTGCGGCCTCGCCCGATCCTCGCGCCAGGTCCCGTCGACCTGCCCGAGGCGCCGTTCACGGTGACGGCGGTGCGGCTCTCCCATCCGGTGGACACCTTCGGCTATCGGCTCAGCGAGCCGCCCGGGCGGCGCATTCTGCCGGACCGGTTGCGCGCCCTGGGATTGCGCGGCCCGATCATCTCCGAACTGCAACAGCGCGGCAGTGTCGAATTCGTGGGGCGCACGATCACTTTGGCGGAGATCAGCGAACCGCGCTCCGGTCAGAGCTTCGCCTTCGTGATGGACACCCGGCTGTGCCCAGGAATCGGGGAGCTGGCCGCCGACGTCGACATGCTCGTCATCGAAGCCACGTTCCTGGACGCCGACGAACACCTGGCTCTCGAATACGGCCATCTCACGGCGGGCCAAGCCGCCCGGGTGGCCGCCGACGCAGGCGTTCGCACCCTGGTGCTCACCCACTTCTCCCAGCGCTACCGCGACCTCGACGAGCACTTGGCCGAAGCGGCGAAGTACTTCTCCGGCGAGATCCACGTAGCCACCGACCTCGCCAGGATCCCGCTGCCACCCCGGCGCTGACACCCCGCCGCGAACATCCGACACGCCGAGATGACTCGCGGACGCTAACACCAGCCCGCCGCCACCGATCTAGTTCTCTGGGACGCCTGCCAACCCGGGCTGCGAACAACCGCCACCGGCACCGGTCACCCGACCGCGCCGTCCGGCACCCGGCCACGGCCGACGCCCCGCCACCCCGACAAATTGTCGGAATTCCGGTACAGCCGTACGACTCGGTACGCTGTCCCGGACGCCCCTATAGCCCAATTGGCAGAGGCAGCGGACTTAAAATCCGCCAAGTGTCGGTTCGAGTCCGACTGGGGGCACTTACCGAGCCGAAGGTAGATCGCTTTCCTCGCTGCCCTTCGCACCCGTGCAGACGCCCTCCGTCTGCAGTCCTCGGGTCGAGCTATTGTGCCGACCTGTACCAGGGAGCTGGCAGTGCGAGCGCTAGGACATCGGCCCATTCCACGAAAATTCGGTCGACCAGGTGAGTCCTGCCGTGTGGTCGGTAAGGGTCAGCTGGAAGTCCCAGGGCGTGTCTGCGATGTCGTCCGGGATCGGGGCCTGGAAGGTTCTGATCGTTCGTGTCGCCGAGGTCGATTCGCCGGCCACCACCTCCGAGGTTCCGAAGTTGGCGCGCAGGACGGCATCGACCTCGTAGTCCCAGATGGATGGTGCGCGTTCGTCGAGCGCGGTTGCGGTGTAGAGGAACTCGATACCGTTGGGATCGAGCGTGATCGGTCCGATCCAGGCCTCGATCGGACCATCCTCGTCGGTGACGAAAGCTGGATTCGTCAGCATGGCCAATCGGCCCCGTGGATCGCCCAGCGGCGCTGAGTAGACGATGTCGTTCGGCCGAGACAGTCGCCTCACCCAGGGGCCGTCGGTGGTGACGTCGTCGATGGTCAGCTCGATATCGACCGGTGTCGTATCCGGGCCGAGGTCGGGCAATGTGAAGGTCGTGCCGGCGTGGGTGTCGGACGAACTGCTTCCCCAGCCCACGTCGGTGGCCACACCGTTGGCCAGTGCCGACACCCCGACCTGGTAACTCCGCAACGACGGCGCGGCATCGCCGACCACTTCCGCCGCGAGGGACAGCCGCAACCCGGTGGGCGTACGCAACGCTGGTCCGACCCAACTCAGAATTCCGTTGCTGCCGTCGGACACGAATTCCGGGGGCGCCCACACGGCCAGTACACGATCGGTAGTGCGCTCGCTCGGTGACATCGTCGGCTGTGCTCCTCTGGATCGCGTTGGCGGAGGCGGAACGATCTGTTCGGGCCCTGCGATCGCCCCTAGATCAACGTAACAGTGCGGCGCAGGCTGCTTCTGCTGTGCGTCGGCTTCCCCGGCAATTGCGGCGACCGGCTGACCGAACGGCGATCACCCGGTCGCGTCGCACTAGCCGCGTTATCACCCACCCTCAACATCGCCACAGGGCAGCGAGGCCACCTCTGAGGTCCCGGAAGTTGCGTGCTTACCGGCGCTGATCCAGCCCTTCGCCCGGTATCTGTTGGTGGTGTTCGTCCGGCAGCGATCGTTGTGATACTGCATGACAACCACCTGCTTCCCTTCCTCGAAAGCGGGGTTGCTCCTGCGTAACACCTGTACCCACGAGTCGCCGACCTGCGTCTCGAGCTGGACGGTGACCTTGTGCGGGTGCCAGTCATCACCGGTGCACTGGGACGTCACTCCCCATTCGATGTACCCGTTCACGGCCCTGATCACATGGAAGTTCCCGGCACACGCCCCCGACCCGGCGGCCGCTGCGGCCGGGTTCGTGATCATTCCCGCCACCGCAAACGCGCCTACGGTGAGTGTCGCCACAATAGACTTATGAATCTTCATAGTTTTCCACCCCGAGAAATATGTTGAGACGTCGCCACTTTCGGCGTCCGCTGCGCGCTGTGCACTGCGGAGAAATGTGGTGACACTGGATATGACGCATCGCAACGTCGACCGGTTCCACTGATTCGCAGACTCTTAGTGCCCGAGCCGCGCCTCCTGCCCTGCGTCGTGGGCGTCGTGTGGAGGGCCGTACGCACGTTGCCACTAGCCCGTCCAACACGCAGGCGGATCAGAGCTCGTTCTGCGAGTGGTTCTCCCCTTCGATGCGCTGGCGTATTGCGTCCACCGTGCGGTCCTGGGGAATGTGCGCGGGCCACAGTATGACGAGTGCCAGTACGACCAGCGGCAGACCGATAGCGACGATGAAACCCAGCGCGATCAGGGTGCCCACCCCACTACTGTGCGCAGCGCCGAACCCAGCGGGTATTCCCGCGTGCCGGTGATCAGGTCGGCCATCTCGGTGACGGCCCACCAAGGCGTATCGGGTCTCAGTACGCCGAGGTGAGGGACAACCACCGCGTCGGCCATGTGCTCCAGCGCGTACTGGACTGCGATCAGCGCCGCCAACGCGGCTTGCGCGTCTGTGTGCACGGTGTAGACGATTCTCAGCCTGTGCCGCTGCACCAGCACTTCGAACTCGGTTGGATCGTGGTCACTGTGGAGCAGAGCTACAGCCTGCCTTGGCCCCTGTTGGTCCGTCACTAGCCCTCCTGATTCCGGTTTGGTTACACCCGGTATCGAGGGGTCGATCGCCATCACCCCGATACCGGGTGTTGACGAAAAGCCTCTTAAATGTTCATGCTTCCAAGGGCTAGGTCTGGAATAGCCTTTTACCCTGGAGGCATGAGCCTTTCGACACATGCCGGACAGGCGATCGCGGCCGAGCGGAAACTCGCGGGCCTGAGCCAGCGCCAACTGGCCGACCGCGCCAACTACAGCCTGGCCATGGTCAAGGCGGTCGAGCAGGGACGCGAACCAGCAAGCCCGGCGTTTCTGGCCGCCGCCGCGCGGGTGCTGCGCGTGGAACCCGAACGGCTGACCGGCATCCCGTACCGCGACCTCATCGAGAAGGACGGGCCGCTGGAGGGGCTGGCCGAATTACGCGCCGTGCTCGCCGAGGGTGCGTACGTGCGCCCTGTCGAACCGCCCTCGCTCGCGGCACTCGCCGCAGAGATGGCCGCGGTGGACCTCGCGTATCGGAACGACAAGGGTCGGGTCGCGCTTGCACGTATGCCGGACTTGCTGCGACGACTGTATGGAGCACTGCATAACGCTGCCCACGGAGAGCGTGGAGCGGTGTTCTCGCTGTTGTGTGCCGCCTACGTGACTACTGAACGGCTATGCAGGCGATTCGGATTCATACATCTGGCACCGACCGCACTTGATCGGCTCGAATGGGCTGCGGCATCGGCGGACGATCCTCGCTACGCGGCTCAAGCCAAAATCAAACGCGCGCGAATTCTCATGTACCACGACTCCAACGACACCGGCCTTCGGTTGGTAGAGAGTGCGCTCGACGAGATCGAAGGTGACGACGAAGCATCCAATGCGGTGCGCGGCTATGGGCACCTGTGCGGCGCGATCGTGGCCGCGCGGAGTGCCCGTTCCGATATCGCCGCAGAGCACATCGATCATGCGCGGCGTCTTGCTCCGGCAATGCGCGGTGAATCCGATCTGTACGGCACCCTGTTCGGCCCTGCGAACGTCGGTATCCACTCCGTTGCCGTCGCGCTCGAAGCGGGTGACCCCGGCAAAGCAGCGCACGAAGGCTCAGCTCTTCTGCTTCCTAGCAAAATTGCACCGCCCCGAGCGGGGCACCACTGGCAGGACGTGAGCCGCGCGTGGCTGATGATCGGCAAGCCGGACCAGGCGCTCGACGCCCTGAACCGTGCCCGCCGCGTCGCTCCGCAACAGACCCGATTGCACCCGTCGGTCCGTGAAACGGTGTATGGCATCGCGGCAGCGCAGCGCAGACAGACCAACAATCTCACCGGGTTTGCCTCGTGGCTCGGCGTCCAACTGTGAGCGCCACCACGGATATCGCATCAACGCCGCTTGTGCGGTACCGAAATGGCCTCTGGCGTCTTGGGTAATGAGTAAGTCGAATTATCGCGGCGTTCCCAAGAGGTGGAGGTGCCTAGCTCGTCGGTGCCGGATTTGGTGACGTTGATGTCGACCCATCTGCACGAGATGGACAAGATCGGCAAGCCCTGTGTCTTCGTGATCGGTGCTACCGGCTGCACGCCACGGGCAGTGGGCGATCGCGACATGACGTAGCTGTAACGGCGGTGAGTTGCGGGCCACCCGGCCCGCAACCTGTCAGCGTGAGAGTCCGTGGGCGCGGGCGATTATGCGTTCCATGGCGGTGCGGGGAAGGAGGCGGCGGAGGGTGAAGAGGGCGGGGGCGTTGCTGCCTACGGCGTAGAGGGGTTGGGGGCGCGGGGCTTCGATCGCTTTGACGATCGTGGTGGCGACCTTTTCGGGGGTGATACCCTTGGACTGGTTTTCGTCCAGTTTCGCCATGAAGGTCGTGAAATCGGCGGTGTGGGGGGAGCCGTCGGTGAGGTACTTGGTGCGGCGTTCGCGCAGACCGGTGTCGATCTGGCCGGGCTCGACGGCGGTGATCCAGACGCCGAAGGGGGATTCCTCGAAGCGGGCGGCGACCGCGAAGCCACGCAGCGCCGCCTTGGTGGCGACATAGGAGGAGCGGTAGGGCATGGGGAAGCTGGCGAGCATCGACCCCACCATGACGACACGCCCGTAGCGGCGATCCCGCATGCCGGGCAGCACCGCCTTGGTCAGGGCGATCGGGCCGAGCACATTCAGTTGGAACAGTCGCTCGACGGCGTCGGTGGGCAACTCGGCCAGCGGCCCCGCCTGGCTCTCGCCCGCGTTGTTCACGAGCACGTCGACGTGGTCCAGACCGGCGGCGAAGGCCTCGATCGAAGCCGGATCGGTGAGGTCGAGCGCCCGGTACTCGACCCCCGGCAGCACGGCGTCCGAACCGATGGCGTCGGGATTGCGGCTGGTGCCGATCACCCGATACCCCCGCCCGGCCAGCGCGGCGGCCGTAGCCTTCCCGATTCCGGACGACGCACCGGTGACCACAGCGACGCGAGACATAACGCTCCTTTCGACGGCAACATGCTGACGATATCGTCAACTCTCGCTCTGTGCTACCAGAAAGTAACTTCGGTGCCGTCGATGTGCCGCGGAGCCCGACCGCACGACGAACGCGGCGTCGATGCGCCCGCCCGGTCCAATGGCGGTGGGAAACGGGAGTACAACACGTGGTGGCGGCTCGGATATTGCCCATTGAATTCTGCATGGCGGGTTCGAGCCCGGGCGTGGCGTCGGCGGGCTGTCGTGCGTGCCGCGCTCGCGTGGTTCGCGGGCCTGTGAGCTGGGCGGACGGGTGTGCGTGGCGACGTGAGATGCGCACCGGCGCAGTCGAAATCGTTCACCGGAGGGAAGTCCTTCCGGATGTCGGCGGCGGAGGGATGGGGCTAGTGTTGGCCGGCGCGGTGCGGGCCGGAGACACTGCCGCGTTACCCCCGACGCCGAGGAGATTGTGGTGGTTGTCGATACCGTCCGTGAGGAACAGGCGATCCGTCAGATGACGGAGCGGCTGGTCGAAAACTACACCGAGACTTATTCTCCGGACCATATCGAGAGCGCCGTCGGTGCGGCGCGGCAGAAATTCGAGGGCCGCCCGGTGCGGCAGTTCGTTCCGATTCTGATCGAGCGGTTGGTGCGGCGGGAATTGGAGAAGTCTCCCGAGGCGGAAGTGCAACCCACCACGGTCCCGATGGACAAGTCGCCGCAGGCCCCCACCGCCGCTCCCGGAAAACTGCCGGAGATCCGTGAGCTTTTGTCGTCCAAGAAGCGTTTCGCGCCGTACGCCGTGGGCGCTGTCGTCGTTCTGACGGTGATCGCCGTGGTTCTCGTCGTGCGGCAACCCGCTCCGGAGGCGCCCGCCGCCGCTCCCGCGCCCGCCGCGGCGCTCACGGTCGTCCACGGTGTGGTCGGCTCGGAGAAGATGCCGTTCTTCCAGGACCCCAAGGTGATCGACGCGCTGGCGCGCAACGGCGTGCGCGTCGAGGTCGAGCCCGCCGGTTCGCGGCAGATCGCCACGTCCATCGATCTCACGAAGTTCGATTTCGCCTTCCCGTCCAGCGAACAGGCCGCCGAGCGAATCCAGCGGCAGCGCAACGTGACCGCGAAGTACACGCCGTTCTCCTCGCCGATGGCCGTCGCGACGTTCGCGCCGATCGCCGAGCTGCTCACCCGGGCGGGAGCGGTGCGCCCCGGCCAGGCGCCGACGCTCGACCTGCGCCGCTACCTCGATCTGGTCCGCAACGGCACCCGCTGGGACGAACTGCCCGACAACACCGCCTACCCGGTGCGCAAGAACATCCTGATCTCCACCACCGACCCGCGCAGCTCCAACTCCGCGGCCATGTATCTGGCCGCGGCGAGCTACGTCGCGAACAACAACACGATCGTGCAGGGGCAGAACGCCGAGCAGGCCGTCCTCCCCGCGGTGTCGCGGCTTTTCGTGGGCCAGGGTTACACCGAGAACACCACCGAGGGCCCGTTCAACAACTATCTCGCCACGGGCATGGGCCCGACGCCGATGGCCTGGATCTACGAGGCGCAGTACGTCGAGGCGACCGTGCGCGGCCAGATCAAGCCCGAGATGACGCTGCTGTACCCGTCACCGACGGTGTTGTCCCGGCACACGCTGGTGCCGTTCGGTGCGACGGGTGACCGGCTCGGGCGCCTGCTGTCCACCGACCCGGAATTGCAGCGCCTGGCCGCCGAGCACGGCTTCCGCACCAACGACGGCGCCCAGTTCGCGAAGGTCGTCGCAGAACGCAACGTCCCGGTGGCCCCGGACCTGCTGGACGTCGTCGCCACGCCGACCTACGACACCCTGGAGCACCTGCTCGACGGAGTAACCAAGTCCTACAACTGAACCCGCAGCGGATCGCCGCTCGCGTTTCGGTGGAGAGGAACCGGGCACCCTTTGCGCATCAGATACCGGAACAACGGCCGGTATCGCGGCGGGAGGAACAACCAGTGACAGCGGACGACGGCCCATGGGAGATCCCTCCGATCGATGACGCCCCGGATATCGCGCGCGACTCCGCGCCGCCGCCGGGAGCGACTATGGCCGACACCAGGAACTGGCCGGGGTACGGGTTGCTGCTGGTCGCCGCGGCGGGTGCGATAACCGCGGCGGTGCTCGCCGGCTGGGGGCTCGGCAGGCTCTCGGTCGTGGCCGCGATCATCACCGTCGTCTTCCTGTTGATCGGGGTGGGCCTGATCGTGCTGGAGCAGGTGCGGGCCCGCAGGCACGCCGAAAAGCCCGCCGAACGGACCACCGTGCCGCCGGGGTACTGAGGAGCGTCAATCCCGGGGTAGGAAACCCGACTCGATGAATTCCCGGACGAAGGTGTCCACCACCGCACGGTCGATCTTCGGGCAGGCCATGCCGGTGTCCGCGAGCGCGGCGCGGGTGTGTTCGTCGGCCCAGTCGAGGTGACCGGCGAGTCCGGCGAAGTCGTGGCTCAGCAGGGCCGCGCGCACCAGCGAATCGTCGCCGAGCGCGTCGCGCCGCCGCGCTTCCCTGGCCAGGCCCGCGCGCACCGTGTCCTCCGGCATCGTCGCCACCGGCAAACCGTGCGCGCGCAGACTGGCGAGGATCTCCCCGACCGCTACCGGGGCCCGATTGACCAGGTGATAGACGGTCTCCGAGCGCGGACGAGCCGAGATCTCCACGATCGCGCTCGCCACGTAGTTCACCGGAACCAAGGAAACGGTCGCGTCGCCCACGTCGGGCGCCATGCCGAGCATCGCGGCGGCTCGCACCATGTTCCACAGCGAATCCTGCGGGCTGTTCACGCCTACGTCCGGGCAACCGCAGATGGTGCTCGGACGGTAGATGGCGACGGGCACACCACGTTCGCCCGCTTGGCGGACCAGTTCCTCGGCGGCCCATTTGGAGGCGAGGTAGCCGTTGCCGGACACCTGCCCCGCGGGTAGGCGGATGTCCTCGGTGACCACCGGCGAATCCGGCCTCGCCGCGACGGCCGCGCCCATGGTGGAGACCAGGTGGAACGGCTTGACCCGCCGCGCCGTCGCCAGCCGCAACAACTCGCGGGTGCCCTCGACGTTGGCCTGCCGCAGCCGGGCATAAGGGTCGACGTGATTGACGCGCGCGCCGTTGTGATAGATCACGTCGATGCTGTCGGCCAATCGGTCGTAGTCGGCGGGGTCGAGGCCGAGGCGTGGTGCGGTGAGGTCGCCCGCGACGACGACGATCCGCTCCGCGGCGGTGGTCCCGCAGAGCCGGTAGTGGCTCAGCGCACCGAGGATTCGGTCGATGCCTTCCTCGGCGTCGGCGGCGCGCACCACGCACCACACCCTCGCCTCGGTGCGATCCAGCAGGGCTTGCAGCAGGTGCACGCCGAGAAAACCGGTCGCGCCGGTCAACAGGATTTCCTGTGGCGGACCGGTGTGCGCGGGCTCGCATCCGCCGATGCCGATCTCCGGCTCCAGCACGGCGTCGCGTTCCGGCGTCGCCGCGGTGGGGGCGGACCCGCCCGCCAGTCGCGCCGCGAGGCCGCCGACGGTCGGGGTCGCGAGGATCGCCGACATCGGCACGTCGCGGCGGAGCCGCTCCGACAGCCGCTGGTGCAACGTGAACGCGAGCAGTGACGACCCGCCGAGTTCGAAGAAGTCGTCGGCCACCCCGATCGGGGACACGCCGAGCACGTCGGCGAAGACCTCCGCGACCGCGCGCTCCAGCGCGGTGCCGGGCTGCGCACCGGTGCGTGCGGCGAACACCGGTTGGGGTAGCGCGGCGCGGTCGAGCTTTCCGCTGGTGTTCACCGGGAACGCGTCGAGCGCCAGCACCGCCGTCGGCACCATGTAACCGGGCAGCACGCGAGCGACGGACTGACGCACGACATCCGGGTCGACCGTGGCCCCCGGCGCGGCGACGACGTAGCCGACCAGCCGGTCCCCGGCATCGGAGCCCTTGACCGCCACCGCGGCCCGGCCCACCGCCGGGTCGGCCAGCAAAGCCGCTTCGATCTCACCGAGTTCGATGCGGTGGCCGCGGACCTTGACCTGGAAGTCCGTGCGGCCCAGATAGTCCAGGGTGCCGATGCGGTTCCAGCGCACCAGGTCACCGGTCCGGTACATCCGTTCGCCCGGGTGCAGCGGATCGGCGACGAACCGGGCCGCGGTCAGACCCGGCGCGCCATGGTAACCGCGGGCCAGTTGAACGCCACCGAGGTAGAGTTCGCCCGCCACTCCCACCGGAACCGGCCGCAACCGGTCGTCCAGCACGTGGCAGCGCGAATTCCATTCCGGCACACCGATGGATACGCCTGCCGCGGTGCGATCGGCGGCCGAGACCGCGTGTCGCGTGATACTCACCGCGGCCTCGGTAGGTCCGTACAGGTTGTGCAACTCGGCCTTGGTCACGTTCGCGAAGGCACGCGCGGTTTCCGGCGGCAGCGCCTCCCCGATGACGAAAACAGCTCGTAGCGAGGACAGTTCGTCCGCCGTTGCCTGCTGGGCGAATATGGTGAGCATCGCGGGAACGAAATCGGTGAGCGTCACCCGGTGCTCGGCGATCAGCCGGGACAGCGCCGCCGGGTCGCGATGCTCGTCCGGTCCGGCCAGCACCATCCGCGCGCCCGCGCGCAGCGGCAGGAAGTAGCCCCACAGGGACACGTCGAAGGTCGCGGGAGTCTTGTGCAGATAGACGTCGGTGGCGTCGACACCGTATTCCGCCTGCATCCAGGCGAGCTGGTGCACGATCGCCCGATGGCTGATCGCCACGCCCTTGGGGCGGCCGGTCGACCCGGAGGTGTAGATGAGATAGGCGGGGTGGTCGGCGTGCCACGGTGTCCGGCGCTCGGCGTCGAGTACGGGTTCCGCGCCGAAGCGGTCGAGGTCCAGGGTGTCGACGTCATAAGCCTCGGCCGCGGTGAAACCGTCCGCCGCGGTGGTCAGCACGCACCGTGGCGCCGCCGATTCGAGCACATACCGGATGCGTTCGGCCGGGTGTCCCGGGTCGATCGGCACCCAGGCCGCGCCCGCCGCCACGATCGCGTGCAACGCGACGACCTGCTGGATCGACCGCCGCATCGCCACCGCCACGACGGTCTCCGCACCCACGCCTCGTTCGATCAGCCAGCGAGCCAGCCGCGCGGATCGTTCGAGCAGTCGCGCGTAAGTGAGCGTCTCGGATCCGCAGACCACCGCGATCGCGTCCGGCGTCGCCGCGGCCTGCCGCGCCGTCGCGGCGGTGAGCGGCTCGGCCCGCACGTCGTGCTCGGCTCCGGCGCCCCAGGAGCGGATGCGTTTGTGCTCGACCGGGTCCATGATGTCGATGTCGCCGACCACGGCGTCGGGCTCGGCCGCGACCCGCAACAGGGTGCGGATGTAGCCGTCGAGGAAGCGCTGCACCGTGTGCTCGTCGAACAGGTCTGTGCTGTAACCGAATCGGATGATGATCTCGCCGGGCTCGCCGTCGTCGTCGCGGATGTCGACCACACCGATGTGCAGATCGGTTTTCGCCGTGTCGGCGTCCACGTCGAGGAACGACACGTTGGGGCCGGACAGGTCCAGTGTTGCCTGCGTGAAGTTCTGGAACGCGAAGCCCACCTGGTAGAGCGGGTGGCGTCCGGGTGATCGGGTCGGATCGACGGCGTCGACCACGTGCTCGAACGGCACCTCGGAGTGCGCGAAGTTGACCAGATCCCGTTCCCTGGTGCGGCGCAGCAGAGCGGTGAAACTCTCCGCGGGCTCGATCCTGGTCCGGGAGACGGTGGTGTTGACGAACATGCCGACGACATCCGCGAGCGCGGGCTCGGCCCGGTTGGTCATCGGCACGCCGATCGCGATGTCGTAGCTTCCGGACAGGCGGGCCAGCAGCACGGCGAGCGCCGAGCGCATCACCATGAACAGCGTCGATCGGTGGGCGCGCGCGACGGCGAGCAGGTCGCGGTGCAAGGTCGCCGGCACCGTCCGCTGAGTGGCCGAGCCACGCAGTGTGGCCACCGGCGGGCGCGGCCGGTCGGCGGGCAGATCGAGTTCGTCGGGCAGACCGGCCAGCTCGCCGGTCCAGTACGCCAGTTGCCGCGACAGCGGTGACTCGGGGTCGTCGCGGGAACCGAGCAGATCCTGCTGCCACAGGGCGTAGTCGGCGTACTGCACATCCGGTGGCAGCCAGGCCGGGGCGGCCCCCGCGCTGCGGGCGGCGTAGGCCAAAGCCACGTCGCGGGCCAGCGGCGCCAGTGAGGATCCGTCGGCGCAGATGTGGTGGAGGGCGCAGACCAGGACGTACTCGGTGGGGGTGCGCAGCAGCCGGACGCGCAGCGGCACCTGGGCCGACACGTCGAACCCGTGCCGCAGGATCGCGCGGACCCGGTCGGGTACCGCGTCGTCGGACAGTTCCTCCACCGCGAAATCGTCGACCACCTGCTCGGTGCCGAGGATGAGTTGCCGCGGTCCGGTCGCATCGGCGGGATATCTCGTACGCAGCGACTCGTGCCGCTCGACCGTGTCGGCGAATGCCGCGCGTAAGGCGGGAATATCCAGCTCCGACAGCCGCAGCGCGAAGCCGATGTTGTCCACCGAGGACGTCGTGTCGAACTGGTTGCGCAGCCAGAACCGCAGCTGGGCCGGCGACAGCGGGATGCGCTCCGGCCTGGTCCGTGCGCGCAACACCGGGCGCGCAGTGTCGAATTGCTGCGAGCGGATCGCCTTGGACAAGGTGGCGACCGTCGGATGGTCGAACACCAGCCGGGGTGGGATGCGCAGCCGCCATGTTTCGCTCAGGCGCGCGGCGACCTGCGTCGCCAGCAGCGAGTTGCCGCCCGCCGCGAAGAAATCGGCGTCGGCACTGAACCGTTCCCGGCCCAGCACGCGTGCGAAGACCTCGGCGACCGTCTCCTCGCCGAGGTCGACGGCGGGCCGGTAGTCCGGCTCGTCCAGGGCGCGCACGCGCAGCGCGGGCCGATCGGCCTTGCCCGTCGGGGTGCGCGGGATCCGATCCACGACCGTGATCGTGTTGGGCACCATGTACTTCGGCAGCAGCGCGGCCAGCGCGTCGGCCAGCGTGGCGGGGTCAGGGGCATGGCCCGGTTCGGGTTGGACGAAGGCGGCCAGCGTGGTCTCACCCGCGGCGGTCTTGCGGTCGACGGTCACGGCCAGCCGGACGCCGGGCTGTGTCGACAGGATGGCGTCGATCTCGCCGAGTTCGATCCGGAAACCCCTGACCTTGACCTGGTCGTCGGCCCGGCCGAAATAGTCCAGATGGCCCGAGGTGGTGCGCCGGACGAGGTCGCCGGTGCGGTACATCCGCGAGCCGGGCGGTCCGAACGGATCGGCGAGGAACCGCTGTCCGGTCAGATCCGGGCGTCCGTGGTACCCCCGCGCCACCCCGGGCCCGGACACGTACAGCTCGCCGACGACGCCGACGCCGACCGGGCGCAACCGGTGATCGAGTACCTGGCAGCGCATACCTGGCACAGCCGACCCGATGGTGACCGGTGCGTCCGGTGACAGCGGCGGGCTCAGCGTCGCCACGATGGTGGATTCCGTCGGGCCGTAGGCGTTGTGGAACAGGCGGCCGTCGCCTGCCCAGTGCCGGGGCAACATCGGCGGGCACGGCTCGCCGCCGACCATGACCGAACGCAGGGCGGGCAGTCCGGTCGGCTCGATCGTGGCCAGCGCGGACGGAGTGAGGAAGGCGTGGGTGATCGCCTGCCGTGCGAGCAGTTCCACCAGCGCGGTGCCGCCGTACAGGGTCGGTGGGGCGATCACCAGCGTGGCGGCGGAGCAGATCGCGAGCAGCAACTCCAGCACCGAGGCGTCGAAGCTCGGTGACGCGAAGTGCAGCACCCGCGCGTCTTTGTCCAGCGCGTGGCGCGCGGCCAGTTCGGCGCACAGCGGGGCGAGTCCGGCATGGGTCACGGCGACGCCTTTCGGGCGTCCGGTCGATCCCGATGTGTAGATCACGTAGGCCGCGTGGGTGGCGCGAAGGCGGACGGGGCGTTCGAAATACGCGATAGGGCTCGCGGGATTCGCCGCCACCTGTGCGATCACTTCGGCATCGTCCAGCGCGAGCCAGCGCACCTCGGTGGGTAGTGTCGCCGCGTGGGCGGCCTGGGTCAGGCCCAGCGCGGCACCGCTATCGATGACCTGGAACTTGATGCGGGACAAGGGAAGCGCCGGATCCACAGGGACGAACGCCGCACCGGACTTCGCGATCGCCCACACCGCGAGCACCGAATCGAGCGAACGTGGCAGCGCCACCGCTACCGCTGTTTCGGGGCCCGCGCCCGCGGCGATCAGCGTGCGGGCCAGCCGCGAGGAGCGCGCGTCGAGGTCGCGGTAGGTGATCTCGCCGTCGTCGCAGACCACAGCGACGCCGTCGGGATTGTGCTCCGCGGCGGCGGCCAGCAGCGCGGCGAACGTCGGCGTCGCCGATTCGGCGGATCTGCGGCGGCGGCCTTTCCGGGCGGGTGGACGAGTATCCCGGATACCGCTGGTCATGTAATCGTCCCGTTCCGCGTGGCAGTAAACGGCCAGATGCTACAGCCGCACGGCGGGATTCCTCAACGATGAGAAGTCGACACCGCTCCGGTCGAACGGCGGCGTGTGCCGCGATGCCGTCGCACGCGCGTGAGCCCGGCCGGTACGGTTCAGCGGGTGCCGTGCCCCTGACAGGCGGTCAGCGCGGGGTTCTTCGTGGCGTTGAACCGGTCGATCGCCGCGTTCGAAGTGTCGGTGTCGGGCGGCGGGCCAGCGTGTCGGCCAAGGCGTTGGTGTCGTCGCGGTAGGCGCGGGCAATCCGAAGGTACGTCGCCGGGGCCCGCCCCGCCGGGCCCGCGCCGATAACGATGGCCAACCGATATCGGCGCGGGGGGAGCGGTTCAGCTCTGGCCGAGCATGACTCGCATCTGCGCTATTTCGGCCTGTTGGGCGGCGATGATCCGCTGAGCGAGCGCCTTCGCGTCGGCGTTCTCACCCTCGGCCAGCTCGGTCTGGGCCATGGCGATCGCGCCCGCGTGATGCTCGATCATCATGGTCAGCCATTGACGGTCGAAGTCCGGACCCGATGCCGCGTCCAGCGCCGCCATCTGTTCGGCGGACATCATGCCGGGCATTTCGTGGCCGCCGTGCTCATCGCTCGGGGTGGGCGCCGGTTTGCCGAAGCTCTGCAAGAGGGTGGTGATCTGCTGCATCTCCGGCGCTTGTGCTTGCTCCACCTGCGTGGCGAGCGCGCGCAACTGCTGGTTGTCGGTGTGCGTCGGCACCAGCCGCGCCATCTCGACGGCTTGGGCGTGATGCGGATACATCATCTGGAGGAACATCACGTCCGCGTCGTTGTGCGCCGCTCGGGCGGGTGCGGTCGTGACGGCCGCCGTGGTGGTCGAGGTGCCGTGCTCGGTGGTGTGCCCGGTGTCGGCGTCGCCGCATCCGGCGAGGCTCACCGCGGCCGCCGCGGCGAGAGCGAGGGCCGATCGGGTGCGAGTGATGAACATGGGGTCGCTCCTTGCGAAGTGCGAAGTCTGAGGACGGAGTGGACTGCGCCGCCACCGTGGTTCGGACACACGGCGGCGACGGAGCTGTCAGATCCGCAGAATCGCCAGTTCGGCCAAGGTGAGCACGGTCCACGGCGGCGGTCGTGCACGCCGCGGCCGCCAGTGCCGCGGTCGTGCCGCACCGCCGCCGGGGCGATCGAACGCCAATCGGCGGAGCAGCACCAACGCGGCCAACGCGATGGAGGCGGCCGAGATGAACACGCAGCCGTGCAGTGCGCTGTGCTCGCCGTCGCACCCGCCGCCCGCACAGTGGGACATCTTCGCCGCGACGGCCGCGTGCCATGACGCGCCTGAGGTCGCCTCGACGGCTAGAGGCGCAGACGAGTCGCGGTGACCCCTGTCCTGCGGCGGAAGTCGATCGTGGCCGGTCGGAGCGCTGTCCGAGGTTGGCGGTGTCGCCTGTCGATGAGGAAACCCGGGCGCGGCGGCAGCTCGTTCGAGTGCGTCGGCTACCGCGTCGGAGGCGGGCGCGAGGGTGTGCACGCCGGCCGCGTGGGCGTGGCCGGAGAACCCGAAGACCGCCGAATGCATCGCGACGACCCCGGCGGCCAACGCCAGCACCCCTAGGAGCTGGGCGAGCCCGGCGGCGGGAAGTGCGCGGCGGTCGACCACGAGTACCGAGTCTAGCCCCCGCTCTCGATATACCCGTTGGCGGTACCGGTATCTAGGAGCTTGCGACGTCGACGACCAACCGGGTCGGGTTGGACAGCGTGGTGACGGTGAAGGAGGGCCGGTCGGCCCGCACGCCGATGAACGACTGCGTCACGCCCTCGAACACCGTCGTCCGGTAGACGCCCGTGATGCCGGAGACCGCCGCGTCGACGGCCGGGTCCGGTCCCTCGTACGGTGTCACGCCGCTGTCGAACGGGTAAGCCGAGCCCAGGATTCGTACTTCCAGAATCGACCGGCCCGCCACGTCCACCGGATTGCCACTGGCGTCCTGCACCGCCCGGTCGGTGTACCGGACGATCCAACCGGGCGTGCCCGCCCCGCCGAGTTCGTAGACCACGCGATCGAAACCGGGCTGACTTCCCAGCCGCACATCGGTCACCGTGAGCGCGGCGTCGCCGGAAGGCTTGCCCTGCTTCGGTGCGGTGTCGCCGGGGGCCGGGGCCTGCGCTACCTCGACCGACGTAGCGGTGTTCGACGCGGCCGGTAGGCCCGGTGCCGTCTCGCCGTCCCCGCAGCCCGCGAGCAGTGCCGTCGCGACCGCGACCATGAGCACCATCCTGTTGCGCATGGCCCGATGCTACTCAGCGAAAGGCCTCGGATGGCGTAACCGGGGAGCGTTGCGGGGCATTCGCCACCGGTCCGCCGCAAGCCACACGGGGGTGCGAACACTCGTGTACCTCGAATGGTCGGCCTGCCGAGCCCGATTAATTGCTATTTGATTGCCATGGTTTATGTCCTGTGTGCGAGAGTCCTGCCCTCGCCGGTGGTGTGGGCGCCGGAGCCGGATCGGCCCTCCGTCGAGCCCGAGAGGATCGGCGGTTGATCGAACGCCGTATTCATCGATGCGTCCGCCAAACCGCCTGTCCTGACCGGATTCAGCGTGCGGATCGCCATGCCGGGAATCCGGCGGGATCGATAGGGCGGGGTGGGCGCGACCAGGCGGCAACGATCTAGCACACTTGAGGCGTGGGAAATGTCGAGGACGTACTTGGCCGGTTGCGGCGGTATCCCGACGTGGAGGCGCTGAACCTCTACGCCGTCGACGCCGCCGATCGGCTGATTCTCGACGTCGCGGCCGACGCCCTCGCGACTGCGGATAGCGGGAAAGTAGCCATCGTCGGTGACGCCTATGGTGCACTGACCCTCGGCGCTATCGCGGGACACGATCTGCGCGACGTCCGGGTACATCAGGACTTGCTCACCGGCGAACTCGCCCTCGCGAACAACGCCCGCGCGGCGGGCTTGTCGGATCGCTACACCGCGCACCCGCTCGGTCCCGAGTTGCTGCGTGATGCCCAGGTGGTCCTGCTTCGCCTGCCCCGGATGCTGGCCGGTCTGGCCGAGGTCGCCGACGCGATCGCGCGCTACGCGGATCCGGCGGTCGAGGTGTTCGCGGGCGGGCGGGACAAGTATCTGACCAAGTCGATGAACGACGTTCTGGCGCAGTCGTTCTCCGAGGTGCGCGCCAGCCGCGGCAGGCAGAAGTCGCGGACCCTGCTGGTGGCCGGACCCAAACCCGTCGCCGGTCGGCCGTTCCCGGTGCGCGACCGGCTGGACGAACTCGGTCTCGACGTGGTCGCGCACGGCGCGGCATTCTCCGGGGCCCGCCTGGACATCGGCACCAGGTTCCTGCTCGAGCACCTGAGACTGATGAAGCCGGACGCGCGCGACGCCATCGATCTCGGCTGCGGCACCGGCATCCTTGCCGTCGCCCTGGCCACGGCGCGGCCGGGCATCAAGGTGATCGCCACCGACCAATCCGCCGCCGCGGTCGCCTCGGCGCGGGCCACCACCGAGGCGAACGGGGTCGCCGACCGAGTGTGCGTTGTGCGCGACGACGCCATGTCTTCGGCGGCGGACAACAGCGCCGATCTGGTGCTGTGTAATCCGCCGTTCCATATCGGCGCGGCCGTGCACACCGGATCGGCCATCAAGATGTTCGCCGAGACCGGGCGGGTGTTGCGCCCGGGTGGAGAGCTGTGGACGGTGTTCAACTCGCATTTGAACTATCGGGCCGTGGTGGAACGGATGGTCGGCCGGACCGAAGTGATGGGCCGCAACCGGAAATTCACCGTGACTCGGTCGGTGCGTGGTCTGCACGACCCGCGACAGCGGTAGAGTCCGAATTGTCCGGCTCTGTGCGACTCCCCGGGAACTCGCGACGGATGACAAACGTTGGACAGGGCAGTTGGATATCGAGTGAACCAACTCGATGAACAGCGGCAACGACTCCAGAAAGGGACGCCGTTCACATGCGTACCACGAGCAATCCGGTTTTCAGGAACCTGCCAAGGCAGGAGGGCGGTGGATACGCCAGCTTCGGTTCCGGCGTGAGCTCCGCCGGCCAGTTCGGCAACCAGTACGGCCAATACCCGCAGCAGCACGGCCAGTACCAGCAGGCTCCCCCCACCACGCGCTCGATGACCATCGACGACGTGGTGACGAAGACGGGCATCACCCTCGCGGTGCTCGCGCTGTCCGCGATCGTCTCCTACGGCCTCACCAACGCCAACACCTCGCTCGCGCCGCTGTTCGTGATCGGCGGCGGCCTGGTCGGCCTGGTGCTCGTGCTGATCGCGACCTTCGCGAACAAGATGGACAACCCGGCGATCGTGTTGTCCTACGCCGTCGCGGAGGGCCTTTTCCTCGGCGCCCTGTCGTTCATGTTCACCAATATCGAGTTCGGCGGGGTCGGCGGTAGCGCGCTGATCGGTCAGGCGGTGCTGGGCACCTTCGGTGTCTTCGCCGGCATGCTCGTGGTCTACAAGACCGGCGCCATCCGCGTGACGCCGCGATTCACCAGGATCATCGTCGGCGCCATGATCGGCATCCTGGTCCTGATGCTGGGCAACCTCGTCGCCAGCTTCTTCATCGATGGCGGCCTCGGCCTGCGCGACGGCGGTCCGCTGGCGATCGTGTTCAGCCTGGTGGTCATCGCCATCGCCGCGTTCAGCTTCCTGCTCGACTTCGACGCCGCCGATCAGCTGATCCGCGCGCAGGCTCCGGAGCGGGCGGCCTGGGGCGTCGCACTCGGCCTCACCGTCACCCTGGTGTGGCTGTACGTGGAGATCCTGCGGCTGCTGAGCTACTTCCAGAACGACTAGCCATACGACGAAAGGGCGGTCGCCGGATATCCGGCGACCGCCCTTGTCGTCTGCGGGTCAGCTCAAACGCTCGATGACCATGGCCATGCCCTGGCCGCCGCCGACGCACATGGTCTCCAGACCGAACTGCTTGTCGTAGGTCTGCAGGTTGTTGAGCAGGGTGGTGGTGATCCTGGCGCCGGTCATGCCGAACGGGTGGCCCAGCGCGATCGCGCCGCCGGAGACGTTCAGCTTGTCCTCATCGATCTTCAGCTCCCGGGCCGAGCCGAGGACCTGCACCGCGAACGCCTCGTTGATCTCGACGAGGTCGATGTCATCGATGGTCTTGCCCGCCAGCGCCAGCGCGCGCTTGCACGCCTCGATCGGGCCGAGACCCATGATCTCCGGCGACAGGCCGGACACGCCGGTGGAAACGATCCGCGCCAGCGGCGTCAGACCCAGCTCCTTGGCCTTGGTGTCGCTCATGATCACCAAAGCGGCCGCGCCGTCGTTGAGCGGACAGCAGTTGCCCGCGGTGACGGTGCCGTCCGGGCGGAACACCGGCTTCAGCGCCGAGACCGCCTCGTAGGTGACCCCGGCGCGCGGGCCGTCGTCCTTGCTGATCACGGTGCCGTCCGGCAGCGTAACCGGGGTGATCTCGCGCTCGAAGAAGCCGTTCTTGATCGCTTCCTCGGCGCGGTTCTGCGACCGTACGCCCCAGCGGTCCTGGTCCTCGCGGGTGATGCCGGTGGAGGTCGCCACGTTCTCGGCGGTCTGGCCCATCGCGATGTAGACGTCCGGGATCAGGCCGTCCTCGCGCGGGTCGTGCCAGATGCCCGCGCCGCCCTCCGCGGTCTTCGCGGTGCGCTCCTGCGCTTCGGCGAACAGCGGGTTCTGCGTGTTCGGCCAGCTGTCGGCGGAACCGTTCACATAGCGCGACACGGTCTCCACACCCGCGGAGATGAACACATCGCCTTCGCCCGCCTTGATCGCGTGGAAGGCCATCCGGGTGGTCTGGAGCGACGAGGCGCAGTAGCGGTGCACCGTGGTGCCCGGCACGAAGTCGTAGCCGAGCTGCACGGCGACGACACGGGCGATGTTGAAGCCCTGCTCACCGCCAGGCGAGCCGCAGCCCAGGATCAGGTCGTCGATCTGGGCGGGGTCCAGGGCAGGCACCTTGTCGAGCGCTGCCCGCACAATCTGCGTGGTCAGATCGTCGGGCCGCAGGTCGACCAGCGAACCCTTGCGGGCCCGGCCGATCGGGGAGCGTGCGGTCGAAACGATGACGGCCTCAGGCATGAGGACTCCTTGGGTCGGACGGTTCTGGCGAACCGGAGTTGTTACTCACGGGTTCGTACCGAATCTACGTCCCGTCCCCGAGTACCGGAAGCGCCTGTCCCGCCCAGTGCCTTCAGCAGCGCCGGGAGCAATTGCGCGGCGGCCAGTTCGTAGCCGGCCGCTGACGGGTGGAAGCCGTCGGCGGCGAACAGCAGCTCCGGCGCGGCGCGGAACTCGGGGGCGAGCAGGTAACCCATGCGCACCGGTTGCCCGCCCGCGACCGTCGTCGCCACGTGCTGCGCCTTGGCCAGCCGCACGCTCCAGTTCTGCACGACGGTGCGCAGCGGCTGGGGAATGGCCGCAACCGTGCCGAGATTCGGGCAGGTGCCGACCACCACCACCGCGTCGGCGCGGCGCAACCGGGCGACCGCGGCGGCGAGCCTGCGCGCGGAGGCGCGGATCGAGTGCTTCTTGGTGACGTCGTTGGCGCCGACGAGGATGACCGCGGCATCCGGCGGCGGCCCCGCGACGAACATCGCGTCCACCTGCCCGGCCAGGCCCTTGGATGTGGCGCCGGAGATCGCCTTGGTGCTCAGGCGGATCCGCTGCCCGGTCGCCTCGGCGAGTCCTCGGGCCAGGCGCACGCCCGGCACCTCCTCGGCCACCGCGCAACCGAGGCCCGCCGCGGTGGAGTCGCCGAAGATCATCAGATGGAGGTCGGCGTGCTTGCCCGCACGCCACGGCTCGGGCTCCGCGCAGCCCGCGGTGTAGATGCCGTCGGCTTCCGGCGGCTTCGAGGTGTCCCGTCCGATCACTCCGCGCGCGACGCCCGCCTGCGCCATGAGCAGACGGTAGGTCGCCCACCACGCGGTCCCCGCGCCGGAACCGGCGAGCGCGGCCGCGGCCCCGGTCAGCGCGGCCGCGCGCCAGCGAAACCGAGGTGCGCTCACGCTGCTACCGAGCACGGGCATCGGTCAGCCCGGGACCACGAACGTGCCGCGGGCCGGGATGCTCGCCGCATCGGTGGAGATGGTGACCTCGACCAGGCCGGGGCCGGTGTCCTGGAACAGCGCGTATTGGATGCTGCCGTAGATGCCGGTGACCACGATGTTGTCGTAGCTGCCCGTCGCGCCGGTGGTGACGTTGCGCCACGCCACGGTGGTGCGGACCTCGCACAGCGGCGCCAGCGGGTAGGCGCCCGGCCCGATGCCGCTCACGGGCAGCGCGCGCACGTTGAGGATGGCGCGTCCGGGCCATTCCGGACCGGTGTCGGCCCAGGTGCGGATGCTGGTCCAGCACAGACCGCCGTGCGCGAGCGTCGGCACCTGCGGGAATTCGACGGTGGCCGCCTCCGCTCGAGCGCCGGATCCGGCCACCAGGGCCACTGCCGATCCGGCCAGAAGCATTGCGGCGCGGGCGATGTTCGGCTGCCTCATGGCAGCGATCCTAAGGCCGCAGGCGCCGGTTCGCCGGTAGTCCGCGGCCGCTGCACACGGCGTGCGCGAACTCACAGTTAGTGCGTCTGCAACTATGGGGTCCATGCGCATCGCGGATCATGTCGTGGATCTCATCGGCAACACGCCGCTGGTCCGGTTGAACTCGGTCGTGGGACCGAACGCGGGGCTGGTCGCGGCCAAGATCGAATACTTGAACCCGGGCGGCAGCTCCAAGGACCGGATCGCGGTGAAGATGATCGACGCCGCCGAGCGGTCCGGGAAGCTGCGGCCCGGGGGCACCATCGTCGAGCCGACGTCCGGCAACACCGGCGTCGGTCTTGCCCTGGTCGCGCAGCAGCGCGGCTACAAGTGCGTGTTCGTCTGCCCGGACAAGGTCAGCGAGGACAAGCGCAACGTGCTGCGGGCCTACGGCGCCGACGTCGTGGTCTGCCCGACCGCCGTGCCGCCGGACCACCCGAACAGCTACTACAGCGTCTCCGACCGCCTGGTTCGTGAGATCGACGGCGCGTGGAAGCCCGACCAGTACTCCAACCCGGGCGGCCCGGAAAGCCACTACGAGACGACCGGCCCGGAGATCTGGCGCGACACCGACGGCAAGGTCACCCACTTCGTGGCGGGTGTCGGCACCGGCGGCACCATCACCGGCACCGGCCGCTACCTCAAGGAGGTCTCCGGCGGGAAGGTGCGGATCATCGGCGCCGACCCGGAGGGATCGGTGTACTCGGGCGGCACCGGGCGGCCGTACCTGGTAGAGGGCGTCGGCGAGGATTTCTGGCCGTCGGCCTACGACCCCGCTGTGCCGGACGAGATCATCGCGGTCTCCGACGCGGATTCCTTCGAGATGACCCGTAGGCTCGCCCGCGAGGAGGGCTTGCTGGTCGGCGGTTCCTGCGGCATGGCGGTCGTCGCGGCCGTCGAGGTGGCGCGGCGCGACCCGGACGCGGTGGTCGTGGTGCTGCTGCCCGACGGTGGACGCGGCTACCTGTCGAAGATCTTCAACGACGAGTGGATGAGTTCCTACGGGTTCCTGCGCGAACGGCTGGACGGCACGGCCGAACCGCTCGTGGGCGACGTCTTGCGCGGCAAGTCCGGCGAGCTGCCGGACCTGGTGCACACCCACCCGTCGGAGACGCTGCGCGACGCGATCGAGATCCTGCGCGAGTACGGCGTGTCCCAGATGCCCGTGGTCGGCGCCGAGCCGCCGGTCATGGCGGGCGAGGTCGCGGGCAGCGTGTCCGAACGCGACCTGCTGTCGGCGGTTTTCGAGGGCCGGGCCAACCTGACCGATTCGGTGGCCCAGCACATGAGCCCCTCGTTCCCGCTGATCGGTTCGGGCGAGCCCATCTCCGCCGCGACGAAGGCGCTCTCGGACACCGACGCGCTGATGGTCGTCGAGGACGGCAAGCCCGTCGGCGTGATCACCCGCCACGACCTGCTCGGTTTCCTCAGCACGGGCAACATCGGGAAGTAGCCGAGACCGCTGCGAGCGGCGAACCCGGAAGCCGAGTCACGCGGCTTCCGGCCGAACGCCTATGCCGGCCTCCTGCCGCGGACCGTTTCGCGGACGCCGCCGGTGATCAGGTCGGTCCATTCGTCGGCCAGCAGCGCCAGCCGGTACCAGGCTGCGTGCACCCGGGTGTCGGACACTTTCTCGGCGGTGTGCAGCAGATGGCTGGCGTGGACGTGGGCGGCGGCCATGCGGTCGACCGTGGCGCCGATGGATTCGCTGCGCAAATGGTCGGTCGCACGCCTTCGGGGCAGCCGGTCGACCACCCACGCATCGATCGTGGCCACCAGTTCGGCGCGGCGGCAATCTATTCCAGCGGCGGCCAGCGGATCGGAGTGGCGCTGCCGGTGCAGCGCTGCCAGCGTCCTGGCCCAGCCGAGCAGGGGGTGGTCTTCGCCCGACTCGCTCGGGTGCCCGCCGAAGGCGGCGACCAGTTCGCGCTGATCCGGCAGCGGCCGTACGACGCCGTGCGAGCGTCGTGGCAGATGGTCACGCACGAACATGGCCGGCTCCCAGTGCATTCGGAACGGACCGCCGTGTGCCGCGGTGGATCGACAATCTGTGCATCGTGCACCTCCCATGGTGTGGTGGCGGAGGCATCGCCCCAATGCCGGGTCCCTCTAAAGGATGCGCGCTTTCGCTGGCCTACCGGTGACACCCACATGGCACTTGAATGACAAGACGTAACAATGCGCTAGCTTCCGCCCGCACGCGCCTGTGAGGTGCGGTCTCGCGCGCCCGGTGCACCTCAGCACAGGTCGTCGCGGGTGTGCGGACGTACCCGTGCGCGAGCGAGTCAGCCGGGGAGGATCTGGTGAGTCATCGCGAAGACGGCCGCGCCCGCCCGGGTGTGGCGGCCGGTCTTGGAGCGGATTTCGGCCAGATGGTGGGTGACGGCGCGCTCGGGCAACAGCAGTTCGGCGGCGATCTCGCGGCCGCAGCGGCCGCGGGCGCTCAGCCGGAGGATGTCGGTCTCGGCCTCGGACAGGCCGTGGACAGCGGGGGTGGTGATGTCGTCCGCGGCGACACGGACGACGGCGGCACAGGCATCGCCGTCCAGTCGGCCCGCGGCGACCTCGGCCGCCAGTTGGGCAGCGGCTTCCTCGGGCCGGGCGGCGGGGCGATAGGGCCGCGCTTCGGTGCAGGCCGCGAAAACATCGGCGGCCGCGAGTAATCGAGCCCCGGGTGGAAGGTCGCGCTTGCCCCGCGGGTAACCGCTGCCGTCGAGTCGTTCGTGGTGACCCGCCGCGAGATCGGCCAGCGCCGCCAGCCCGGGGCAGCGGCGCAGGATGCGCTCGGTCCGAAGACTCTGCAGCCGCACGCGTTTCCAGTCCCAGGGTCCCAGCGGGCCGCGACGGTCCCAGACCGCGCTGGACACCGCGACCCGGCCGAGATCGTGCAGCAGGGCGGCGGCGCGCAGTGCCGTTCTTTCGTCGGCGGGCACGCCCATCCGGACGGCCGCGGCATCGGCGAGCCCGGCCACGTGCGCCGAATGCCCTAGCAGATAACGGCCTTTCAAGTCGACGATCATGGCCAGCGCCAGACCGGGCCGGTCGAGTTCGGCGGACGGAAGCGAAGACCGCGTCCCCGGTTCCGCGGCGAGGACGGCGGCCAGCAGGTCGGGAACGTCGAGCACCGCGCGGATGACATCGGCATCGCAGACGGCCACCAGGTCGGGGTCGAGATGGCCGCCGGCCCGGCGCCGCAACTCGTCGAGAACGACGCCCTGCCGTCTCGCCACGGTGCCCAGAGCGGAGCGTGTGCTGTCATGCGGGGCAGCCGGATGCGCGTCGCCGTGGCCCGAGACGGTCGCGAGTTCATCGCCGACCGCGTCGAGCGCGAGCACCGCCTGTTCGGCCACGTGCACAACGCGGCCCGCGATCGAAATGGACTCCCCGCGCAGCCGGTTCGGCGCACCCAGTCCGTCCCAGCGTTCCTCCACCTCGGTCAGGGCGCGGACCGACGCATCCGGCAGACCCAGGTGCGATCCGAGCGCCTGGACGACCTCGCTCGACGAGCGCAGCGCCTGCGTGGCGCCGGACCGCAACCGGGCGACGAACCGATTGCGCAGCGCCGATTGGGCGGCGGGCGCCCAGCCGCCGAATCGGCGCAGTTGCTCGGTGAAGACGGCGGAATCGCCCGGATCCAGCACGTGGCAGGCGCGCTGGAAGGCGATGTCGTCGGCATACGCCTGCGCGTTCTCCGAGGCGCGGCCGGTACATCCGAGATCGCCGAGCAGGGCGGCATGGAACACCGCGCGGCGATCGGCTTCCGGCAGCCCGATGCGCGCGGCCAAGTCGGTGGCGACCAGGCAGGTGGCCAGCCCCTTCTCGAACGGCATCCCGGCGGCGAGGTCGGTGGTCAGCGACAGTGCCGCGAAAATCTCGGCGGCGCGGATCGACGACATGCACCGACAGTAGTGTCCGTGCGCGGCTCACGCAGACCCGAATCCGTTCTCGGAGATCGTGATCCGCGTCGCGACCGAGTCGGCGTCCGATCGGTTACAGAACGGTGGTCCGGCGTGGAAAGGGCGGATTCGCCCGGATGCCGTCGGCGAACGGCATCCGGCAATCCATCCGCACCCTTTTCACCGCGTTCCGCACCACGCCGAGCGGCATCGTGCCGGGACTGGTCGGATCAGCGGAGCGCGCGGTCGCTACGCGGCTCCGCCGCCGAACGGCTCTCAGCGGAACGCGTTCGCGTCGGTCAACGCCCGGCCCAGCACGAGCTGGTGTACCTCCGCGGTGCCCTCGTAGGTGAGCACCGACTCCAGATTGTTCGCATGGCGCAAGACCGGGTAGTCGAGCGTGATGCCATTGGCGCCCAAGATGGTTCGGCACTCGCGAGCGATCGCGATGGCCTCGCGCGTGCTGTTCAGCTTGCCCGCGCTCACCTGCTCCGGCGTGACCGCGCCGCGGTCCTTCAGCCGTCCGATGTGCAGCGCGAGCAGCTGGCCCTTGCCGAACTCCAGCGCCATGTCGGCCAGCTTGGCCTGGGTGAGCTGGTAGGCGGCCAGCGGCTTGTCGAACACCTCGCGGGTCCTGGCGTACTCGATGGTGGCCGCCAGGCACTCGCGTGCCGCGCCGAGCGCACCGAAGACGATGCCGAAGCGAGCCTCGCTCAGGCAGGCCAGCGGCGCGGCCAGTCCCCTCGACCCCGGCAGCACCGCGTCCGCGGGCAGGCGAACGTCGTCCAGGTCCAGTTCCGCGGTGACCGACGCGCGCAGCGACAGCTTGCGGTGCATCTCCCGCGTCGTGAACCCGGGCGTCCCGGCCGGGACCAGGAATCCGCGGATCACCTGCCTGCCTTCGTCCTCGGTCTGCGCCCAGACCACCGCGACGTCGCTCACCGAGCCGTTGGTGATCCACATCTTCGAGCCGCTCAGCACCCAATCGGAGCCGTCGCGCTTCGCCCGGGTGCGCATGCCGCCCGGATTCGAACCGAAGTCGGGCTCGGTCAACCCGAAACAGCCGAGCGCGCGGCCCGCGGCCAGCTCCGGCAGCCACTGCTGCTTCTGTTCCTCCGAGCCGAATTTGTGGATGGCGGTCATCGCCAGCGACCCCTGGACCGAGACCATGCTGCGGATGCCGGAGTCCACCGCCTCCAGCTCCTGGCAGGCCAGACCGTAGGCGGTGGCCGACATGCCCGCGCAGCCGTACCCCTCCAGATGCATGCCGAGCAGTCCCAGCGCGCCCAGCTCAGGGGCGAGCTCGCGGGCCGGGAAGGTGCCCGCCTCGAACCACTCCGCGACGTGCGGGCGCAGTCGCTGCGTCGCGAAGCTCGCGACGGTGTCCCGGATCTCGCGCTCGTCGTCGGACAGCAGCGTATCGGTGGCGAACAGTTCTTCCACAGTGACCATGGACTCAGCCTAAAGGGACGGAGAAATAGTGAGACCGAACTCACGCTCCTTGCTTCGGTGCAAGATTTCCGTGCTGGTGGTGACGTCGGTGTAATTCGATCGGATCGAGGGGCGCTATCCCGCTGTGCCAACACCATTGTGTGGATTCGTCCGTTTCGCCTGCGCACGCAGCGGCGATATGCCTACACCGGGAAGTTGCCCGGGAATCGCCCCGATTAGGCTGAGCCCCATGAGCGAGCTGGGATTCTCCACACGGGCCGTGCACGCCGGGTATGAACCCGATCCGCAGACCGGCGCGGTGAATGTGCCCATCTACGCGAGTTCGACGTTCGCCCAGGACGGCGTGGGCGGGTTGCGCGGCGGTTTCGAATACGCCCGCACCGGCAACCCGACGCGGTCGGTACTGGAAGCGAACCTCGCCGCGCTGGAATCGGGCCGCTACGGCCGGGCGTTCGCGTCCGGCATGGCCGCGACCGACTGTGCGCTGCGGGCCACGTTGCGGCCGGGTGATCACATCGTGATCCCCGACGACGCCTACGGCGGCACCTTCCGGCTGATCGACAAGGTCTTCAGCCAGTGGGGGATCGAGCACTCGCCCGCGCACGTGTTCAACGTGGACGAGATGCGCGCCGCGATCCGGCCGAACACCAAGCTGGTGTGGATCGAAACCCCGACCAACCCACTGCTGAGCATCGGCGACATCCCCGCGCTGGCCGACGTCGCGCACGCGGCGGGCGCGAAACTGGTCGTCGACAACACCTTCGCGACGCCCTACCTGCAGCAGCCGCTGCTGCTCGGCGCCGACATCGTGGTGCACTCGACCACCAAGTACCTCGGCGGCCACTCCGACGTCATCGGCGGCGCGCTGATCACCGACGATCCGGAACTCGACGCGGCGTTCGCGTTCCTGCAGAACGGTGCGGGCGCGGTGCCGGGCCCGTTCGACGCGTTCCTCACGCTGCGCGGCACCAAGACCCTCGCCCTGCGGATGGATCGGCACTGCGACAACGCCGAGACCATAGCGGAGTTCTTGACCGGGCACCCGTCGATCTCGCATGTGATCTACCCCGGCCTGCCGGAGCACCCGGGCCATGCCGTCGCGGCGAAGCAGATGCGGCGCTTCGGCGGGATGATCTCGGTGCGCCTCAATGGTGACGTCGAAGCCGCGCGGAAGTTCTGCGCGCGAACCGAGGTCTTCACCCTCGCCGAGTCCCTGGGCGGTGTCGAGTCGCTGATCGAGCATCCGGCCGCGATGACGCACGCCTCCACCGAAGGTTCCGAGCTGGAGGTGCCCGCGGACTTGGTGCGGCTTTCGGTCGGCATCGAGGATGTCAGCGACCTGCTTGCGGACATCGAGCAGGCATTGAGCTAGGTTCACGGACATGAGGAAGCGGCCGCACCCGATGATCGGGCGCGGCCGCTCGTGTCCGCGGGGGTATCGGTCTGCCGTTGCGGCGCGACCGAGAGCGTCAGCTGTGGTAGGGCTCGGCGCTGAGCAGGGTGACCTTCATCGTGTTCCCATTGGGCAGCGTGTATTCCCTGGTCTCGCCCACCTTGGCGTCGATGAGCGCGCCGCCGAGGGGCGAGTTCGGCGAGTACGTCTCCAGCTTGGAATCGCGGAGACCCTCCTCGCGGGTGGCGATCAGGAAGGTTTCGGTGTCCGTCTCGTCGCCGTCGTAGTAGACCTTGACGACCGACCCGGGAAGCGCCACGCCGGACTTGGTCGGTGCGACGCCGACCTTGGCGTTGTTCAGCAGCTCCTGCAGCTGGCGAATGCGCGCCTCCTGCTGACCCTGCTCCTCGCGCGCGGCGTGGTACCCGCCGTTCTCCTTGAGGTCGCCCTCTTCCCGGCGTTCGTTGATCTCGGCGGCGATGACCGGACGATTGGCGATGAGCGCGTCGAGTTCGCTCTTGAGCCTGTCGTGCGACTCCGGGGTCAGCCAGGTCACTTGCGTCTCAGTCATCTCGATCACTCCCTAGTAGTTGTTCCCGGCAGGCCGGGATTCCCTGAGCACCGGCGTGTACCCACCCGAAAGCGGGCACGCGCCAGTCGACGGCTAGAGCGATCCTGGGAAGTTCATCGAACCCCGACAGGCCCCGGTCACGGGCGAAATCGCAAGCCCGAACCCTCAGCGCTGGCCGCCAATGCAGCAAACACGGCTCCGAGCTCCGGAACCGTGTATCACGCCATTTTAGCATGATTCACAAATGTGCAGGTCGGAGTTAATTTCGCGGGCAAATCGCCGGTTTATGCGCGGAAATCAGCCAACTCGCAGATAGCTGGGTACCCGATCGCTGCACGCGTACACGCTGCCCGACACGGGACGCGCGGACGAGCGCACGACGGTGGTCAACTCGACCGTCCCGCTGCTCGACGGCTCGATCAGCACTTCCCTGCGGCCGAGTTCGGAGCCGTCGCGAGCCATCGCGCGGACGAAACACACCACCGGCTGCTGCGGGTCGGCCCGGGTGACCTTGAGGTGGATGGTCATGGTCGAGTCGTCGACGACGACGTAGCCGAGCTGCTCGGCCTCGATGTCCTCCGGCCCGTACTTCTGATAGCCCAGGTAGGCCACGCCGAGCCCGGCGAGCACCACCAGCACGCCGAGCACCGGCACGATCCAGCGGCGCGGCTTGCGTGGCCCGGTGCCGTAGCGGTCGGGCGGGGGTCCGCCGGGAGACGCCGGCTTCGCGTCGCCGCCGCTCTCCGGCGCGGGCTGGCTCATGGTGGTCGCTCCCGGGGGGTACGTCGGAACAAATGTGGGTCGAATGGAACTATAGGTAACGAAGCCCCGACACCCGCGACCGAGAGCGACGGAGAACGAGACGTGAGTGGCCTTCGCCTCATGGCGGTGCACGCCCACCCAGACGACGAATCCAGCAAGGGTGCCGCGACGACCGCCCGTTACGCCGACGAAGGACACGACGTCCTCGTCGTGACGCTGACCGGCGGAGAGCGTGGAAGCATCCTGAACCCGGCCATGGACACGCCCGGCGTCCTGGAGCGGATCCACGAGATCCGTCGTGAGGAGATGGCCGCCGCGGCCCGTGCGCTCGGCGTGCGCCAGCACTGGCTCGGTTTCGTCGACTCGGGCCTGCCCGAGGGCGACCCGCTGCCGCCGCTGCCCGAGGGCAGCTTCGCGCTGGTTCCGCTGGAGGAGGCCACCGAGGCCCTGGTGCGCGTGGTGCGCGAGTTCAAGCCGCACGTGATGACCACCTACGACGAGACCGGCGGCTACCCGCACCCCGACCACATCCGCTGCCACGAGGTGTCGATGGCGGCGTTCGAGGCGGCGGGCGACCCCGAGCGTTTCCCCGGCGCGGGCGAGCCGTGGACGCCGCTCAAGCTCTACTACGACCACGGCTTCAGCATGAAGCGGATGGAGATCTTCGCCGCGGAGTACGAGCGCGTCGGCGAACCGTTCCCGCTGCAGGAGTGGCTGGACCGGATGCGTAAGTACGCCGCCGAGCGCGGTGACATGTTCGCCAGGATCACCACCCAGATCGACTGCGCCAAGTACTTCCCGCAGCGCGACGACGCCTTGCGCGCGCACGCGACGCAGATCGATCCGAACGGCGCGTTCTTCGCCATTCCGATGGAGATGCAGCAGCGGTTGTGGCCGACCGAGGAGTTCGAGCTGGCCAAGACTCGCGTGCGCACCGAACTGCCGGAGACCGACCTGTTCGCAGGCATCGAGGACGAGCGGTCGTGACGTTCGTCCTGCTCGCCCAGACACCCGGAACGCCGACCGGCCCCGAGTTCGGCAAGGCGTCGCCGCTCGGCCTGGTCATCATCCTGATTCTGCTCGCGGGCACCTTCCTGCTGGTCCGGTCGATGAACCGGCACATCAAGGGCCTGCCCGCGACCTTCGAGCCCGAGCACCCGGAACCGGACCAGGAGGCCGACGAGGGCACCGAGCACGGCATCACCCGCCGTGCCGAGGAATCAAAGGGCGCCGACCCCGAAGGGCGAGCCGAATCCGGCTGAGCGGCGAAACCCTCGCTGACCTGCTCGTTGTTACCTTTCCGCGCTCTCTTTCGTCAATGAGGTAGTCGCGGCGCGAACCACGGCCTTTCGTCGAAGGCCGACACCTCGGTTCCTGCGCGCGTCTGCTTCCGAACGCTGAGAGTCAGGACGAGCAATGACATTCGACGAACTGCGGGCCACGCTGCCCGGCCGCGTGCTGGTGGCCGGTGACGAGGGCTTCGAAACCGCGGCGCGGCCCTGGACGACTACCGTCGCCCAGCCGGTGGCCGCCGTGGTGCGTGCCGGAGACGCCGGTGACGTCGCGGCCGTGGTCCGGTACGCGGGCCGCGTGGGCGTGCCGGTGGTCACCCAACCGACCGGACACGGCGCGTCCGGTGGCGTGCCCGAGGCGATCCTGCTGCGCACCGGGTATTTGGACAGCATCGAGATCGATCCCCGGCGTCGGGTGGCGCGCGTCGGCGCCGGAGTGCCGTGGGGTCGGGTGCAGGCGGCCGCGGCCGGGTACGGGCTGACCGGTCTCGCGGGCAGCAATCCGGTCGTCGGCGTGACCGGCTACACCCTCGGCGGCGGCATGAGCTGGTTCGGCCGCAAGCACGGCTGGGCCGCCGACGCGGTGCGCGCGTTCGAGATCGTCGACGCGGAGGGCGCTGCGCGCCGGGTCACGGCCGAGGACGATCCGGACCTGTTCTGGGCGTTGCGCGGCGGTGGCGGCGACTTCGCCGTCGTGACCGCGCTCGAGTTCGACCTGTTTCCCGCGCCGGAGCTGTTCGGCGGCCGCATGCTGTGGCCGCAAACGCGGATTCGCGAGGTGTTCGACGCATTCCAGGAGATCACCGCGGCGGCTCCGGACGAACTGTCGGTGTGGTTCCAGCGTTTGCAGATCCCGGACGCACCGCCGATGGTCGGCGTGGACGCGGTGTATCTGGGTGATCCGGATCGTGGACGGACGCTGCTGACCGCGCTGGACGCCATCGGAGATCCCATTCTCGACAAGCGCGGCGTGTTCGGGGCCGCCGACATCGGCGCGGTCACCGCCGAACCCACGGACCCGAGCCCGTCGTTGTCCCGTGCGGAGCAGCTCACCGATCTCGGCGACGCCGTGGTCAAAACCCTGATCGAGGAAGCGGTCGCCCCGCTGGCCAATGTGCAGATCCGGCACCTGGGCGGCGCCCTGGTCGAAGCCCGGCCCGGTGGTGGCGCCCGCGGCCCGATCGAGGAGCCGTACCTGCTCTACTGCCTGGGTCTCGGGCTCCCGCACCTGCGCGATGCGGTCGAGGCGCGGCGCGCCGCCATCGTCGACGCGGTGAGCGGGCAGATCAGCGGCCACAAGCCGTATACCTTCCTCACGCCCGGCGAGACGGCCGACGCCGCTTTCGACGCCGCGACGCTGAACCGGCTGCGCGAGATCAAGCGCGCCCGCGACCCGCGCGGCGTCATCCGGGCCAACTATCCGGTGCTCGGGTAGGTCGCGGAGCGGAACGGCCGGTCGGCGTCGCGTGCCGCTTCCAGCAGCGGGATCATCCGGAACGCCGCGTCGGTCCGGCCGCCGAAGGCGTGCCGGTGCGGAGTGCCGCTGGGGGCGTGCCCGTAGCGGTATCCGGCCAGGTTCCATTCGTCTTGGGCGTTCCCGAAGGGGCGAGAAGTAGCCGCGGACTTCGCACCGGGAGGTGTGATGGAGTTGTGGCGCGCCCGGTGGTCCGCCGGGTGCGCCGAAACAGTAGCGAGACGAAAGAAATTGCCGCACCCTATTTTCGGGGCGGAAGGTCCGAGGGAAAGCGGCGACGGGCTGCTCGCCGTATCGAGCGACCGAAATGGTTTCGGCAGGAATTGAACCCGAAGTATCCGTTGCCTGCGCACCGGGCGCACCACCGACGGTAGCGGGGCCGTCTCGCCCGCGCATCCGAATTTTCCTTCGTGGTCACGAGAAGCACACTGTCGGCAACTATCTCGACGCAAGGTGGAGTTCGCATTGCCGCGCGCTTGTCGGTGTCCTGTGTTACCAATTCAGCGAAACCGCTCGACCGAAGGAAGCTCATGGACAACGTGATCGGACAGATCGACCGTGCACTGGACGCGACCGGAGCGATCGTCGCCGCCGTGGGAGGAGCGGATCTGACGACGCCGACACCGTGCCGGGACTGGGATGTCCGCACCGTTCTCAACCACACGGTCGGCGGTATGCACATCTTCGCGGCGGCCCTGAGCGGCATGGACGCCGGCGCCGAACACGAATCCGACTGGCTCGGCGGTGATCCGCAGGCCGCGTACGCCGCGGCGGCCGAGGTGGACCGCGCGGCCTGGCACCGGCCCGATGCGCTGGACGGCACGGTGGGCATCTCGCTCGGTGAACTGCCCGGCCCCGCGGCCGCGCTGGTGCATCTCACCGAGATTCTCGTGCACGGGGTGGATATCGCGGTGGCGATCGATCGGCCGGATCTGGCCGACGACGAGTTGTGTGGCGAATTGCTCGCCACCATGCAGGCCGCGGGTGGCATCGATTCCTTCCGCGCACCCGGCATTTTCGGTCCCGAGGTGGTGGTCGCCGACGACGAACCGGCACACCGCAGACTGTTGGCGTACGTCGGACGCGAGGTACTGGCCCGCACGTAGTCCGCCGTTTTCGGCGGGTGCGCACTGCCGCCGAGATATGCGACGAGTCATTCCGTAAGACATTTCCGAGGAAGTGGCCGATATGCCTGTCCGCTTCCAATTGAGCCACCGGATCGAAGCGATCCGGACGGGACTGGAACCCGCAACCGATCCCGTGAATTTGGCCGACCTCGCGGTCCGCTCGTGGGACCGGCATCTGCTCGACCTGGCTCTGACGTTCGGCCCCGGCCCGTCGGGGCCGTGGCGTGCCGAGCCGAGCGCGCCGGCTCCTTACTGAGACGTGAGGATGCGGCGAACTGGTTGACGCAGAATGGTTTTCGTTTTCTCGCTCGGCGTCCGGCGCGGGTCGGACAAGTAGATCTCGTGGTGGCGGCCGTGGTGCGCCCATCCCTCGGCCGCCATGAGGGCGTCCATGCGAGCAAGGGTCTCGGGCTCGGTCGCATACGGGCCCAGGTGCAGGACCTGGATCGCCTCGCCCTCGGTGAGTCGTTCGAAGGACGCGCCGGTCACCATGTCGGCGGTCACCACTTCCGGCATGCGAATCAGCAGTTTCCAGTGCCATCGGTCGCGTGGCACCGTCAGCGGCGGCGCGTCGGAATCGACCCACCACAGGCCCTCGAGTTTGGGCACGACGAAGTCCTGCCCGGCGGCTTTCGCGGCCTTCTTCGCGCCGTATGCCGCCCGGTAGAGCGTTTGCACCGCCGCCGCGTAGACCGGGCCGTCAGGGTCCCCGATTCCTTCGACCGTCACGTAGTCGTATGCGCTGAATGTCCGGACCACCGGCCGCGTGCTCGCTCCGTAGTAGTGGTCGTCGGTTCGGGCCGAATCGATCTTCATGCTTCGACCGTGTCGTCTCCCGCCACGGGAGAGTCAAGGACGACGTACCCGCACGGCGGCGGGAAGGGTCGTACGGTGGAGCCATGAACCGGCTCGGAGAGGCGACGTCCCCGTACCTGCGGCAGCATGCGGACAACCCGGTGCACTGGCGGGAGTGGGATGTGGAGGCACTGGCCGAAGCGCGGGAGCGGGACGTGCCCGTTCTGCTGTCGGTGGGGTACGCGTCCTGTCACTGGTGCCACGTGATGGCGCACGAGTCGTTCGAGGACCAGGCCACCGCCGATCAGATGAACGAGAACTTCGTCTGCGTGAAGGTCGACCGGGAGGAGCGGCCGGACCTGGACGCGGTCTACATGAACGCCACGGTCGCGATGACGGGGCAAGGCGGCTGGCCGATGACCTGCTTCCTGACCCCGGCCGGTGAACCGTTCTACTGCGGCACCTACTACCCGAAGCTTCCGCGCGGCGGCATGCCGTCGTTCACCCAGCTGCTCACCGCGGTCACGGAAACCTGGCAGAACCGGCGGGACGAAGTGAACCAGGCCTCCGCGCAGGTGGCGGCGGCGCTGCGGGACCAGGCATCGGGACTGCCCGACGCGGATCTGGCGATCACACCGGAATTGCTCGCCCACGCCGTCGCCACCGTGCTGCGCGACGAGGACGCCGAGCACGGCGGGTTCGGCGGCGCTCCCAAGTTCCCGCCGTCGGCGCTGTTGGAGGGCCTGTTGCGGCACTGGGAGCGAACCGGCGACCCGGCGGTGTTCGACGTGGTGGCCCGTACGGCCGAGGCCATGGCGCGCGGCGGCATCTACGACCAGCTGCGCGGCGGGTTCGCGCGGTATGCGGTCGACTCCGCCTGGGTGGTGCCGCATTTCGAGAAGATGCTCTACGACAACGCGCAGCTGCTGCGCGCCTACGCGCACCTGGCCCGCCGCAGCACATCGGAGCTCGGGGAATCGTTGTCGCATCGGGTCACCCGGGAGACCGTGCGTTTCCTGCTCGACGACCTCGGGACTCCGCAGGGCGGCTTCGCCTCGGCCTTGGACGCCGACACGCACTTGGAGCCAGGCAAGCCCGGCGTCGAAGGCGCGACGTACGTGTGGACGCCCGCCGAGCTGGCCGGTGTACTCGGTCCGATCGACGGAGCGTGGGCGGCCGAATTCTTCGGCGTCACCACCGCCGGAAACTTCGAACAGTGCACCTCGGTGCTGACCAGGTACTCCGAGCCCGCCACGCCGGAGGACGCCGCGCGCCTGGAACGCGCCCGCGCCGGGTTGATCGCCGCGCGTGACCGCCGCCCACAGCCCGACCGCGACGACAAAGTGGTCACCGCGTGGAACGGCATGGCGATCACCGCGCTGGCCGAGGCCGCGGGCGCGCTGGACGAGCCGGAGTGGACCGCCGCCGCCGTGCGGTGCGCGCGCTTCCTGCTGGCCGAGCACGTGGTGGACGGACGGCTGCGGCGCGCCTCGCTCGGTGGCGTCGTCGGCGCGGCGCCCGCCATCCTGGAGGACTACGCCTGGCTGGTCACCGGCCTGCTAGCGCTGCACCAGGCCACCGGCGACCTCGGCTGGCTGGAGGACGCCCAACGCCTGCTGGATACCGCGATCGAACACTTCGCCGATCCCGATCAGCCGGGCGGCTGGTTCGACACCGCCGACGACGCCGAAACCCTCGTCGCGCGCCCGCGCGACCCGATCGACGGCGCCACCCCCGCGGGCGCCTCCGCGCTGGCCGAAGCGCTGCTCACCGCCGCGGCCACGAGCGACCCCGAGCGGGCCGTCCGCTACCGCGAACTCGCCGACCGCACTCTCGAGCGCGGCGCGATCGTGCTGGCGCGCGCGCCGCGTTCGGCGGGTCAGTGGCTCACCGTCGCCGAGGCAGCTGTGCGCGGCCCGCTGCAAGTCGCCATCGCCACCGAATCCGCGCAACCGACCGAGTTGCTCGTCGCGGCCCGTTCGGCCGCCCCGGGCGGCTCCGTCGTCCTCGCCGCCGCCCCGAATGCCGTTCCGTTGCTGGCCGACCGACCCTTGGTCCGTGACGCCGCCGCCGCGTACGTCTGCCGCGGCTCCGTCTGCGACCTCCCGGTCTCCACTCCCGACGAGCTCCTGATGGCACTTCGGCGAAGCTGACGACAGCATCTCCGGCCACCATCGTCCGGTTGGCGATAGACGGTTCGAGTCGGACGCCCCGTCGACGGAGGGGCATAACCAGGAAATGGGGTCCGCCCCTCAGGGAGCTGAGGCGCTCGATCACGCAGCCGCGAGACGGCCGAGACCATCGCGACACGATGCCAGGTGGGCGCACGACGACGTTCGTGCCGCCGAACGCAACCGGGTGCGGCGCGATGCGGCCGGTGCATGAGGGCATGCGCGTTCGATCATGTCGCCACCGAGACGGCTGCTGAACCGCCGCGCCGACGTGCTCAGCTGTTCACCCAGCTGAGTGGACTAGCGCCGAGGCGGGGCGTCGAACTCGGCGTCCGGCAACTCCGTGCCACGGGGCGGCTCTGCGGCCGTGTGGATTTCGATGACCGGGTTGGTGTCCGCGGGCAGGTCTTCGCCATCCAGTCGATCGGTGCGGGTTTCGATGCGTTCGGGCCGGGCGCCGGAGGTGTCGATGTCGGTCCAGCAGAACGTGGGGTCCTTCATGCCGCGTAGCACGATGGTGTCGTAGAACGTCCACTTGGCGCGCTCGTGTTCCGTAGCGGCTTCGATCACCGCTTGGCTCACCAGGATTCGCCGCGGCACCTCCTTGGCCGCCGTGGTGAGGCGGGCGGCCTCGTTGACGGCGTTGCCGATCACCGTGAATTCGAGCCGGGTGTCGGAGCCGACGTCGCCCGCGAAGACCCCGCCGCGCGCGACGCCGATCCCGATATCGAGTTCTCCGGTGGCGAGCACCTCGTCCCGGATGCGGCGCGCCGCCCGCAGTGCCGGAGTCGCGTTGTCACCCAACGCGATCGGCGCTCCGAAGACGCACAGCGCCGCGTCGCCCTCGAACTTGTTGACCAGTCCGTTGTTCTCCTCGGTCGCCGCGACGACGATCGCGAGCAACCGATTGAGCTTGGCCACGAACTCCTGCGGCGGCAACCCGGTGGACAGCTCCACCGACCCGGTCACATCGACGAACAGCGCCGACACCTCACGCACGTCGCCGGTGAGATCCGCCCCGCGGGCCAGCGCTCGCTCGGCCACCTCGGCCCCGACGTGCCTGCCGAACACCTCCCGCATCCGTTCGCGCTCGCGCAGGTTCGCCGCCAGTTCGTTGACCGAGTGCTCCAACCGGCCGATCTCGCTGGTGCTGCCGATCGGCACCCGGGCGCCGAGATCGCCTTGCGCGATGCGGTCCAGCGCGCGACGCAGGATGCGCATCGGCGCGGCGACCGCGCGGGCGAGGAACGCCGTGGCCAGCGCACCCACTCCGATGCCGACCGCGGACAGGTAGATGGCGGTGCGGACCCGGTCGGGCGCGGCCGCCACCGGGTCGGCCAGCACGACGATCAGCATGAGCAGCGGAAGCGCGGCCGCCACCGCCCAGGTCAGCACGACCCGCACCAGCACCGAGGAACTCCAGTGCATGGTCCAGCCGAGCACCCCGGCGACCACCGGGATCGTCGGCCGGATCAACCGGTCCACGATCAGGAAGGTGACCGCGGCCGACTCGAAGGCGCCGATCGTGAACAGCGACGCCGTCACGCCGGGGTCGTTGTCCGGGCTCAGCCGCGCGAAGACGGCGGTCGCCACGATCACCCCCGGAATCCACAGCGCGATCGCGCGCATGCTGATCGCGACGGGTAGGTGCAGCAAGCGCCGCGCCTCCACCTCCGTGGGCTTGCGCCCGGCGTCGAGCCAGCCGAAGTACACCTTGCGGTCGCGTACCGCCAGGACGATGCCCGCCAGGAACCCCACCGCCGGATAGATGCCGACGAAGGCCAGTGCCCGTAGCCAATCCGTGCCCAGCCTGCCGAGGAACCCGTTCAGCCACAGCTGGGTGACGATCACCGCGAGGCCGCTGAGATTCGCCGTGGTGACCAGAGCGGCCAAACCACCCCGCGCTTTGAGCGCCCAGACGACGAGCTTCGCGATCATAGGGGCCGCGACCTCGATGACCGTTCCATCGCTTGCGCCGCCCTCTCGTCCGCCCTCCGCGTCGACTCTATGCGCTCAGCGCAGGACGACGAGCCAGACCGCCGCGTAGTGGGTCAACGCCGCGAGCACCGTGGCCGCGTGGAAGAACTCGTGGTGCCCGAAAACCCCCGGCCACGGGTTCGGCCATTTCGTGGCGTAGAGGATCGCGCCGCCGCTGTAGAACAGGCCGCCGATCAGCAGCAAGATCAGCGGTGCGATGCCGATCTGGTCGTTCAGTTGTCCGGCGACCGGCACGATGGCCCAGCCCAGCAGCAGATAGAGCGGAACGCCGACCCAGCGGGGAGCGGCGGGCCACAGCAGTTTCAGCGCCACTCCGGCCAGCGCGCCCGCCCACACCACGGCCAGCAGCGTCTGCCCGGTGCCTCCGGGCAGGCCGAGCAGGGCGAAGGGGGTGTAGCTGCCCGCGATGAACAGGAAGATCATCGAGTGGTCCGCTCGCTTCATCCGGATGCGAGCGCGCGCGGTCGGCCAGGTCACCCGGTGGTAGACCGCGCTGACGCCGAACAGCCCGCACACGGTGAGCCCGTAGATCAGCGTCGACCATCCCGCGGTCGCCGAGACCGTGCCCGCGGTGGCGATCAGCACGACGGCCGCGATCGCCGCGACGCCGACGGCCCAGGTATGGATCCAGCCCCGCATGCGCGGTTTGACCAGCGCCTCGGCGAGCGCTTCGCCCGCCGTGGCGGGGGCCGGTGTGACCGTTGCCGCATCGGCGGCGCCGACCGATTCGGACACGAGTACCTCCTAAGGAACAGCCGGAGCAGTCTTTCCGCGGTCCCACGCCGGACCGAGGGCAGACGAGGTAGTTGAACCCGTCAGTAACCTACGCAACCGTAACTTGCGTGCTCCTGGCCACTGTACCGGCGTATCGCGGTCGATGCCGCGTTCGTGTCGCCGAGGCGTAGGGTTGCCCGCGTGGAACTTCCGAGTCAGGTGCGGGGTCTGCCGTATCGCATCTACGAGGCCCGGCTGTCCAGGCAGCTGGCCGGCAAGCAGCATCCCCGGCACGTCGCGGTGATGTGTGACGGCAATCGCCGGTGGGCGCGGGAGAACGGTTTCACCGACGTCAGTCACGGCCATCGGGTCGGCGCGCTGAAGATCGCCGAGCTGGTCGGCTGGTGCGAGGCCGAGGGCATCGAGATGGTGACCGTCTACCTGCTGTCCACCGAGAATCTCCAGCGTGATCCCGACGAGTTGGAGACGCTGTTCGAGGTCATCACCGACGTGGTCGAGGAGCTGTCGGCGCCGGAGCAGAACTGGAGCGTGCGCATCGTCGGCTCGCTCGACGGCTTCCCCGAACTGATCGCCAAGCGGATGCGCACTGCGGCCGAGCGCACCGACGGCCGCAACGGCGTGCACGTCAATGTCGCGGTCGGCTACGGCGGCAGGCAGGAGATCACCGACGCCGTGCGCTCGCTGGTCCGCCAGGAGATCGCCGCGGGTGAGACCGGCGAGGACCTGGTCCAGTCGATCACCGTGAACGCCATCGGCCAGCACCTCTACACGTCCGGGCAACCGGACCCGGACCTGGTGATTCGCACCTCCGGCGAGCAGCGGCTGTCCGGGTTCCTGCTGTGGCAGAGCGCATACTCGGAGATATGGTTCACCGAGGCGTACTGGCCGGAGTTCCGCCGGGTGGATTTCCTGCGGGCGCTGCGCGACTTCGCCGCGCGTCATCGCCGTTTCGGCGTCTGACTCGGTGTCGGTGCGCTGAATCCCGCTCCGGTCTCGTTCTTCTCGCGTACCGTCCGGTCTCATGAGCTCGTTCGACCGCCGGCCCGCGCAGGGCGAACCGGACGACTCGATCAGCTATGCGGACTTCGGCAGACGCTTCCTGGAGTACGCCGCCTCCGAAGCGCGCATCGCGGGCGCGTTCGCCCAATTGACCGGCGGCGCCTTCGATTTCGGCCCCATCGGGGTCGGTCCCGGCCGACTCGCCAAGGTGACCGCCCAGGTCAGGCTCGGGTCGTCCAGGCTGAGCCGCCGCGACGACGAGACCATCGCGTTCGAATTGATCATCCCGCTGGAGGTCGACCTGCTGCTGCACTTGGCGGTCGACCGGCACCGGTTCCACGTACAGGGCTTCGTGCACCTGCACCTGACGGTACGCACGGCGGCGCCCCTGCGGGTGGTGATCGATATCGCGGAGCCGCGGCCGGCCGACGTGCGCGTCGATGTCGCCGCCGCCACGCGGCGCGGGCAACTGCTGCGCGTCCTCGCCGGCGTCGATCACGAGATCAGGCGTTTCGTCGCCCGCTATATCTCCGCGGAGATCCGTAAACCGCACATCGCCGCGGTCCGCGATATCGATGTCGCGCAGCGACTTGAGGAGTGGAAATTGTAATCGGAATCACAATTTCCGTAGCCGCAGCCGATTGATGCTGTGGTCGGCGTCCTTGCGCAGCACCAGGGTCGCGCGCGGGCGGGTGGGCAGGATGTTCTCCACCAGATTCGGCCGGTTGGTGTTGTTCCAGATCTCCTGCGCGGCGGCGGTCGCCTGCTCGTCGGTGAATCCGGAGTAGTGGTGGAAATGCGCGTTCGGATCGGCGAATGCGGTCTTGCGCAAGGTGAGAAACCGTCGCACGTACCACTTCTCGATGTCCTCGATGCGCGCGTCGACGTAGATCGAGAAGTCGAACAAGTCCGACACCATCAGGCGCGGACCGGTCTGCAGCACGTTCAACCCCTCCACGATCAGAATGTCGGGCTGGCGTACGCAGTGCAGCTTGCTCGGCACGATGTCGTAGGAGATGTGCGAATACACCGGGGCGCAGACTTCGGCCGCACCGGATTTCACCTCGGTGACGAATCGCAGCAGCTTGCGGCGGTCGTAACTCTCCGGGAAACCCTTGCGGTGCATGAGGCCGCGCCGGGTGAGTTCCGCGGTGGGATAGAGAAATCCGTCGGTGGTGACCAGGTCGACCCGCGGGTGGTGATCCCAGCGCGCCAGCAGCGCTTGCAGTACGCGCGCGGTGGTGGACTTGCCGACCGCGACGCTGCCCGCGACGCCGATCACGAACGGTACCTGCTGGTCGGGATGGGTTTCGCCGAGAAATGTCGCGGTCGCGGCGAACAGGCGCTGACGAGCGGCCACCTGCAGGTGGATGAGACGAGCGAGCGGGAGATACACCTCCGCGACTTCTTCGAGATCGATCTGTTCTCCGAGACCGCGCAGGCCGATCAGTTCTTCCTCGGTGAGCACCAGGGGAGTCGATTTACGCAGGGTCCGCCACTGTTTCCGGTCGAATTCCACGTAGGGACTCGGCTCGCTCATTCGTGCCATTTACCCGACACTCCGTTTCAGCAAACACGCACGGTTACCGTGCGGATCCGGTGAGATTCGGTCTAGCTGTCGCCGCATAGGCGAATTCTGCTCTGCGTCAGCATCGTGGGCCGAGCGGGGTACCTCTACCGGTTGGTAACCGACTCGATGACACAGGTGTGAGCCGCTAATGTCGGCTGGCATGGAAGCGCATCCGCTCGTGACCGAATACCTGCGGCTCGGCCTCGCCTTCGACCGGCTGGAGGAAGGATTCGTCGACGCCTACACCGGTGATCCGGCGCTGCGCCGCGAGGTGCAGAACGCGCCCGCACCGCAGCCGCGCGAGTTGGCCCGCCGCGCCGCCGAGTTGCGCGCCGCGGTGCCGGAGGCCGGATTGGCGCCCGAGCGTGCCGAGTTCCTCGACGTGCACCTGCGCGCGCTGGAGTGCTCCGGACGGAAATTCGCGGGCGAGGACATCGGCTTCATCGAGGAGGTGCGCGCCTACTTCGACGTCGACATCGCGCCCGGTGACGTGGACGACTACCGCGACGCGCACCGGCGGATGGACGAGGTGCTCGCCGGGGACGGTCCGCTGGCCGAGCGGGTGGCCGCTTATCGCAAGGCCGACGAGATCCCGCCGGAGCGGTTGGCGGTGTGCGTCGAGGCGTTCTCCAGCGCGTTGCGCGAGCTGGTTCGCGTCCGCTACCCGCTGCCCGACCACGAGCACGTCACCTACGAGGTGGTCGGCGACAAGCCCTGGTCCGGCTTCAACTACTACCTGGGCAACTACCACTCCCGGGTCGCGATCAACTCCGACCTGAAGCAGCACATGGCGCATCTGCCGCAGCTGATCGCGCACGAGTCCTACCCGGGTCACCACACCGAGCACTGCCGCAAGGAAGCCGGGCTGGTCGCCGCCGGTCAGGCCGAGCAGACGCTGTTCCTGGTGAACACGCCGCAGTGCCTGATGGCCGAGGGGCTCGCCGATCTGGCGTTGCGCTCGATCGTCGGCCCTGGCTGGGGCAAGTGGGCGCAGGAGATCTACGCGGATCTCGGGCTGCGCTTCGACGGCGAACGTGCCGAACGCCTTTCGAACGCCTCGGCAGACCTGCTGAGCGTGCGCCAGGACGCCGCGCTGCTACTGCACGACCGGGGCCGGTCGCACGACGAGGTGGCGGAGTTCTTGCAGACCTGGAACCTGACGACGCCGGAGCGGGCGCGCCAGTCGCTGCGCTTCCTGTCCTCGCCGCTGTGGCGGGCCTACATCTCCACCTACGTCGAGGGATACCGGTTGCTGGGCGGCTGGCTCGATCGCGCGGCCGACGCCGAGGACCGGGCCGACCGTTTCCGCAGGCTGCTCGACGAACCACTCACGCCGGGTGCGGTGCGCGCGGCGGCGTGAGCGCCTCGATCGCTGATCCCGGTGCGCTTCAGGCGCCCGCGAAGGTGACGCGCACCGAGATCGGATCGCTCTCCAGCGCTTTCATCGTTCGTTCGGCGACGGTGGCGGAGACGCGGCCCTTGGCGAACGTACGCGAGCGGGCCACCACATCGTCCTCCGGCACGAAGGCGGCCGTGCCGGTGCGCCACCGGTCGCCCTGGCGTAACCGTACGTGCGGGTCGGCGGCGATGTTGCGGGCCCAGCCGGACCGATAACCGTGTTGTGAGATCAGCCACGCGCCGGTCTCGTCGATCGACGCGGTGACCGGCACCCGCCGCGGCTGACCGGATCTCGCGCCGACCGTCTCCAGTTCGGCGATCAGCGACGACCGGATGCCGAGCCGGTCGAGCAGGCTGACGGCCGGGTTCACCAGGTAACGGCCGATGAGGCGTTCGCGCCGGAATTTGCGTACCGCGGCGCTCGGTGTTCGTCCCGCCATGACAGTGCTCCTCAGGGTCGATGTGGGCGGAAGATGGCGCAGGTGGTGGTGGCGTGCGCGACCAGGCGGCCCTGCTCGTCGAGCACGCGTCCCTCGGCGGTCGCGGTGGTGCGCCCGAGGTGGATCGTGGTTCCGGTGGCGGTGAGGCGCTGTCCGTCGGTGGGCACGGCCCGGGTGTAGTTGATCTTCAGTTCCAGCGTCGTGTAGCCGGCGCCCGGTTCCAGAGTGGTGTGCACCGCGCAGCCCATCACCGAGTCGAGCAGGGTGGCGCAGATGCCGCCGTGTGTGGTGCCGAGCGGGTTGGCGAAATCGGGCCGGGTGCGCAGCGCGAAGACCACCTTGCCGTGCTCGAGTTCGTCGACCTCCATGCCGAGCAGGTCACCGATGAACGGCGGGCGATCCGTTCTGGTCATCGCGACACGCAGGAGTTCCAGGCCGGACAGCTGAGTCGGGTCCACGGTGGTTTCGGGCATGAATCGCATCCTTTCGATGAACCGATCGGTCCACATCTGACATAATTGCAACATGGACCGATCGGTTCACGCAACACTGAGCAAGGAACTCGCATGACCGCAGGGCCGCGCACCAGGCTGATCGAAAGCGCCATCGAACTCGTTCGCGAGCAGGGCGTGCACGCCGCCGGACTGGCCGCCTTACTCGAACGCGGCAACGCCTCGCGCAACTCGCTCTACCAGCACTTTCCCGCAGGCAAAGGTGAATTGGTCGAGGCTGCCACCCGGGTCGCGGGAGCCCGGATCGCCCGAGTGGTCGAGAAGATCACCGCCGCGCCGCCCCGGGGCTGGTTCGATTCGTTGCTCGGCTGGTGGGTCACCACGCTGGAGCAGACCGGATACCGCGCCGGGTGCCCGATCCTCGGAGCGGCGCTGGCCGAGTCCGAGCCGCGAGTGCAGGCCGCGGCGGGCGAAGTGTTCGCCGACTGGCACGAGCGGCTCGGCTCGGCGCTCGCCGATGCGGGCATGTCCGCCGAAGAGGCGCGTTCCTTCGGCAGTTTCGTGTTCAGCGCGCTGGAGGGGGCCATCGTCCAGTCGCGGGCGATGAAGTCCACCCGGCCGCTGGAAGACGCTCAGCGGCATCTCGCGGTGCTGTTGGAGAACTACCTGCCGGACGGCGGCGCGTCCCGCTGAGCGCCTGGCCACCGGATCGAGCGCGGTCCGGCCGACCGCGTGCCGAGCCTGTGCCGACCGAGAGGGGTGAACCCCCTGCTCGAGGACAACGCCGACGGCCCATAGACTGAGGCACGTGACGCAGACGACCGCCTCTGTCAATTCCCAGTCTCTCGGTGAGCTCGATCCGGAGCTCGCTGCCGCGATGGCAGGCGAGCTCGCCCGCGAACGCGACACGCTCGAGATGATCGCCTCGGAGAACTTCGTGCCGCGCGCGGTGCTGCAGGCGCAGGGCAGCGTGCTGACCAACAAGTACGCCGAGGGCTACCCGGGGCGGCGCTACTACGGCGGCTGCGAGCACGTCGACGTGGTGGAGACCTTGGCGCGCGACCGCGCCAAGGCGCTGTTCGGCGCCGAATTCGCCAACGTGCAGCCGCATTCCGGTGCGCAGGCGAACGCCGCGGTGCTGATGTCGCTGATGGACCCGGGCGACAAGCTGCTCGGTCTCGACCTCGCGCACGGCGGTCACCTCACCCACGGCATGCGCCTGAACTTCTCCGGCAAGCTCTACGAGGTGCACTCGTACGGAGTGAGCAAGGAGGACCACCGCGTCGACATGGACGAGGTGCGCGACATCGCCTTGCAGGCGCGTCCGAAGGTGATCGTGGCGGGCTGGTCGGCCTACCCGCGCCACCAGGACTTCGCGGCGTTCCGCTCGATCGCGGACGAGGTCGGCGCCTACCTCTGGGTGGACATGGCCCACTTCGCCGGTCTGGTCGCCGCCGGTCTGCACCCCTCGCCGGTGCCCTACGCCGACGTGGTGTCCTCGACCGTGCACAAGACCCTCGGCGGTCCCCGTTCCGGCCTGATCCTGGCCAAGCAGGAGTACGCCAAGAAGCTGAACAGCTCGGTGTTCCCGGGCCAGCAGGGCGGCCCGCTCATGCACGCCATCGCCGCCAAGGCCGTCGCGTTCAAGATCGCCGCGGGCGCGGAGTTCAAGGATCGCCAGGAGCGCACCCTGTCCGGCGCGAAGCTCCTGGCCGAGCGGCTCACCGCCGCCGACGTCAAGGGCAAGGGCATCAGCGTGCTCACCGGCGGCACCGACGTGCACTTGGTGCTGGTCGACCTGCGCAATTCCGAACTCGACGGCCAGCAGGGCGAGGACCTGCTGCACGAGATCGGTATCACGGTGAACCGCAACGCCGTTCCGTTCGACCCGCGTCCCCCGATGGTCACCTCCGGCCTGCGCATCGGCACCGCCGCGCTGGCCACCCGCGGCTTCGGCGACACCGAGTTCGCCGAGGTCGCCGACATCATCGCGAGCGCGTTGGCCGGTGGCGCCGACCTGGACGCGCTGCGCGCCCGGGTGAGCAAGCTGGCCAAGGACGTCCCGCTGTACGACGGCCTGGAGGACTGGCGCCTGCTGGGCTGAATCGCCGAGCGCTCAGGGCTACACGATCAACGGTTGTCCAGGGGCGAGGACGTGTCCGGCGCGATAGCGGCCGACACGTCCACGTATAGCCCGGGGTCGCGCTGGGCCTTCGTCATCACGCGGTCGCCGATCGGGCCGCTGGCGAACGCGTAGTGGATGGGAACGGCAAGGCGCGGGCGCAGGGCTCGGGTGAGTTCGGCGGCCTGCGCGGCATCCATGACGACCTGCCGGTTGAACGCGGGGCGGATGCGCAAACCGTTGACCAGTAGCAGCGCCAGGTCGAGTTCCGGATAGCGCACGGCCACCGGGCTGGGAGCCGACCGATGCTCAATTGCCCGGCCTGCCGGTGTTTCGGCACCCGATGGATGCGGTGGCGTCCACCGGCAGCGCCGATCCCACCGCTACCGCGGCCGTGCCTGTGGGCGGCCCTGCACGGTCTGGTGCTGCTGCGCCAGGATCGCCCGAGCTTTCCGTGGCCGGATCTCGACGTGCTGCTCGACACCCTCGTCACCGCCCACCTCGCGGCGCGGTGATCCGGTACTACCTGTCCATGCGCGCCTTCGCCCGCACGATCGACTCGTCCAGGTACCGCGCGATATCGGCGCTGGTACCCGGCCGGATCATCAGGGCGCGGTTCGCGGGCACTTCGCAGTAGCGGCCGTCGGGCGTGTCGATCCAGCGGAGGCGGCCGGTGCGCAGCGGTTCGGCGTTGCGCGGCCCGAGCAGCACGACGGCGGTGCCGCGGGTGGCGCACGACTGCCGCCAGAACCGCCGGTAACGCTCTTTCGCCTGGCTGGCGGGCGCGTTGCCGAACACATCGGGGCGCTCGTCGTTGAGATCATCGAGCAGGAAGCTCTTCTCACCCACCGTTCCTGCCGTGGCGTCCGGGAGCAAGCGCACCACTTCGGTGGCGAGCTGATCGACCCGGCACCAGCGCAACCGGACTCGTCCGCCGTCCGGCGCGGGCGACTGCACGGCGAGCACACCGGAGCCGGAACGGGTGCCGCAGGCGACGGCGCGCAGTTCGACGCCCGCACGCGTGTTGTCGTAGCCGAACAGCTCGATACGCCAGTCCGGAACGGCCAGCGTGCTGATCGCGCTGCGCAGTGGCAGTCGTTCGTCCCGCCCGAGTTCGGCGCGGAACTGTCGCTGATACGCCTGGTACTCGTTGAGACCGGGGAAGCGGCTGGTGAATCGGAACGGAAAGGGCATGCGGTCCAAGCCCGTTCCGAACCACGCCGCGGCGAACTGCTCGGCCGACAGTGACCACTGCGCCATCATTGCTCACCGAGTACCGGCGGCACCGTCGGTTTCACCTCGCCGAGCAACTGTTTCGCGTGCTCCTCGGTGCGCAGGTACTTCGGCGACTTGTGTTCGTCGTCGTCCGTGCGCCTGCCGCGCATTCCCGGCGGCATCATGCCCGGGTACCCCGAAGCGCCCGTCGCTCCCGGGCGCCCCGGTGCGGTGGGCTGCCCGTTCGCCGCGGCGGGCACGGTGGGCTGGGCGGGCCGAGAGGTGCCCGGTCGCGCTTGGTTGTCCGAAGCGTTCGGGGTTCCGGTCGCGCCCGGGGTGGCAGGCTTGCTCGGCGTGCCGTTCGGTCTGCCGTTGAACGAGGTCGGGACGACGGTGGTTGGCGTCGTTTGCGGCGGCGGCGAGGAGGAAGGCGCGACCGATGTGGCCGATGTGGACGTCGGTGTCCTCGCGGCGGTGGCTGCCGGAGTGGTCGTCATAGGGTCCTGGCTTTGGGAAACCGCCTGAGACGTGACGGTTTGCGGCGTGTTCTCGGCTTCCGGCTGCGCTTGGCCCGCCTGCTCGCCGTCGTCCGCCGAACCGGCGGGGGAGGCGGTGTCCGCGGCGGAGGGCGCGCTGCCGGACGGGGAGTTGTCCGCCGAGCTGGCGCCCGCCACGGCCTGCGAGCCGACGTTCGCGCTCGTCTCCACGCCCGTGCCGGTTTCGATACCGATCGGCGCCGCGGCGGCCGGAGCGACCGGGGGCGGGAGCGTCGGGATAGCCGGAGCGGTGGCCCCGTACGGCTGGATGTACTGGGTGTTCATCTCGTCGCGGGCCTGCTCCTCCCGCGAATTGCGCTGTGCCGGATCGGCCGTGCCACCCGAGGTGTCCAGCAGATCCGGCACCGCCAGCTTGAACTTCGCCGCAGCGTCCGCCGCCGACGACAGCGGCAGACTCTGTGCGCCGAGTGCGTCACCGAGTTCGCCCACCCGCGCCGCGTAATCTCGCACGCCGCGGACCGCGCTGTCGGCCGCCGCCCCCTCCCAGTGCTGTTCCACCGCGTTCTTGATCGCGTCCTCGAAGCGCTGGCCCGCGTTCGTCACCGCAGCGGCGATGGCCGACCACGCGGCGAACGCACCGTCGAGCGCGGCCGGATTCATCGCTTCGGCAGCCTGTTTGATCTCCGCGTGCGAGAAACTCTGCGCGTTCTCCGGATCGGTGATCGCGCGTCCGTCGGTCTGTCTCATGATCGCTTCCCCCGGTGTTCAGCTGCCCGCGGGCAGCAGCGGTGCGACTGCTCTGGCGATATCGGTGACGTTGTCGCACGGCGAAATTTTGCGTGGATGTCTGCCACTCGGATCGTCGACGAGGATGTACAGCGAGCCGTCGTGCATTTCGACGTTGACCGTGCAGCCACCGGGAACGTCGGGTCTGGCTTCGTACCGCAACGCGTTCCGGCTACCGACCGGGATACTCGTGGCCGAAGGAAACTTCGCCTTCACCTGATCGAGCGTCCCGTTGGTCGTTTGGATCGTGAGGCCGTACCCGGCTCGAGCGACGTACCGGCAGCCCTTCCAGCTGACGCCGCCGGTGCTGGTTTGTTTCGGCGCGGGCGGCAACGCGTCCCACTCGTGTTCGGCCAGGAACTGGGGTGTCAGCGCGGTGCAGGGATCGAACGACGTCTGCGGACCGGCGGTTGAGGTTGTTCCAGCGCCGGGGAGATCCCGTTGCGTCGTGGTCGGCGCTGTTTGCGATGACGCTGTCTCGTCACCACATCCGGTGAGCAATACTGTCAGCGCCGCCAACGCGGTGAAACCGGCCTTCGACCGGCGACTCGTGTACTCGCTGCCGGTCATACGCCGAGTTCCCGCATTCTGGACGCGAATTCGGCGTCGGTGCGCTGATAGGTGTCGCTGATCGCTTTGAACATGGCTCGGATGTCCTCGGCGACGGCGACGTAGTCGTTCAGCGTGTCATAGGCATTGTTCGGGCCGCCGAACGCTTTCTCCCGGAACAGTCGGACCAGCTCCACCGCCGACGAAAGGCGGGGATTGCCCTCGCCCAATCCCCATTGCGTTTGCTCCCCGAGATCGCGAGCGTCCGCGCGGGCACCGACGAGCGTGTCGATCAACTCCTGGCAGGCCCGGTCGATCTCCACGAACGCTTGCGGGTCCATCCGCACCCGCAACGCCCCGGTTTTCGCAGCTTCGATGTACCCGGGAAACGGGCTGTCCGCCATCGCCGCCCCTTCCGTCAGTGCCGTCTGACCTTATAGACGCAACCCGTCTCGCTCCGGTTCCATCGAAACACAGCCGAATCCTCGGGTCGCCCCCTCGCGCCGCTCGTCGTCGGCCGCGCGACGGTTCCCAACTGGGATGTTGTGCCGGGCACCGGCGGGTGTGGCAGGGCCGATCGCTGTCAAGGCCGCTGACGAGCGGTCAGCGCGCGTTCGCCGCGGCGACCAGCGCGGGGTAGTCCTGCAGATCGATGTCGTTGGCGGCGTTGTCGCCGAATTTCGCCATCAGCGCGAACATCCGGGAACCGAGGAACCAGTTGCGCATCTTGATGCCCCGCGCGGTCTTCGGGGCCAGGAAGCGGCCTGCGTTGCTGTTGCCCGCGATCTTCGCGTAGCGCTTCATGTGCTCGTCGTAGCGAGCGAAGGCGACAGTATGGTCGCCGGCCGCCAAGGCCAGTTCCCCCGCGATGACGTACGCGCCGACCACGGCGAGCCCGGTGCCGAAGCCGCCGAGGGTGTTCCCGTACCCGGAGTCGCCGACCAGCGCGACACGTCCCTTGGTGTAACCGTCGGGCATCTGGACCTGGCTGATCGAGTCCATGTAGAAGTCGTCGAATTCGGTGAGCTCGGCGAGCATTCGCGGCACCTCCCACCCGACTCCGGCGAAGGTCTCGGCGAGGATGCGCTGCTGAGCGGCGCTGTCGTCGCGGGCGTAGTCGAGCTCGGGCGCGGCGAACATGTACATCTGCTGCGCCTTCGGTCCGCCGCTGACCGCGAGTCGGCCGGGAGCGTTGTGGCCGCGGGCGACCACCCGCTCGCGCGGTCCGGTGGTCTTGCCGCTCCACGGGCTGGCGCCCGCGACGGCGTAGTAGTAGCCCAGGTGCTTCACGAAGTCCCGCTCGGGACCGAACGCCAGCCTGCGAACCCGGGAGTGGATGCCGTCGGCGCCGAAGACCAGGTCGAAGGTGCGGGCGGCCGCGTGCTCGAACTCGACGTGCACGCCGGCGGAGGTCTCGGTGAGCGCGGTGATCGAATCGCCGAACAGGTATTCGCAACGGTCGGCGGTGCGCCGGTAGAAGATCTCGGCCAGGTCGCCGCGCAGGATCTCCACATCGCCGCCGGTGAAATCACCCGACATCAGCGCCAGCTCGGCGCCCCGCTCGTCCACGAAGACGGTGTCGGTCGTGCCCGTCTTGCGCTGCTCGATGTCGTCCAGCACGCCCATCCGTTCCAGCACGGTGCGTTGGGTGCTGCCCTTGAAGTCGATCGCCTGACCGCCAGGGCGCAGCTCCGGAGCGCGCTCGACGACGGTGACCGCGAAGCCGTAGCGGTGCAGCCAGTAGGCCAGCGCGGGACCGGCGACGCTCGCGCCGGAGATGAGCACGGTGGTGTTGCGCATGGATTTCTCCTCGTCTCGAATTTGCGTCCGACGGAAACTGTATCCGGCGGACGCTGATTAGCGTATGGTAGACACAGTTTCACGTCAAGACGTTCTCCGGAAGGATTTCGGGCATGCCGACACCGACCACACTGGAACTGCTCTGGGGTACCGGTCAGCGGCCCAAGCGCGGACCGAAGCCCGCGCTGTCGCTGGAGCGGATCGTCGCGGAGGCCATCGCGCTGGCCGACGCCGAAGGGCTGGCGAACCTGTCCATGCAGCGGCTGGCCGAGCGCCTCGGCTTCACGAAGATGTCGCTGTACCGCTACGTGCCGGGCAAGGCCGAACTCGTCGCGCTGATGCTGGACACGGCGCTGGGCGCGCCGCCGGAACTGAGCGCGGGCGAGGAGGCGTCGGAGAACGACTGGCGCGACCTGCTGCGCGTGTGGTGCGAGACGATCTACGCGCGCTTCAGCGCCCACCCCTGGTCGATGGAGGTGTCGGTGGGTTTGCGGCCGGTCGGCCCCAATGAGGTCGCGTGGATGGAGTCCGCGCTCGGCGCGCTCGCCGGGACCGGGCTCACCGCCGCCGAACGGCTGGACACGATCGTCCTGCTGACCGGGCATGCCCGCAGCCTGGCGCAGCAGGTGCGAGTGGCGGACGCCGACGAATTCGAGAAGCAGATAGCGGCTCAGTTCGCCGAAATGGTGGCAGCCGCGGCCGACCGGTATCCGGCCGCGACCGCCGCGTTCGCGGAGGGTGGGGCGGTCGCGGGCGGGGACGGCGCGCTGAAGTTCGGCATCGAGCGCATTCTCGACGGACTGGCCGTGCTCATCGCACGCCGCGGGTGACCGCCGCGGCCTACGCTCGGACCATGACCGACGAACCCGACCTGAAACAGGACTCGACCACCACGGTGCGGGAGTTCTTCGCCGCGCTGGAAATGGGCGCCTCGGAGGAGGCGATCGACCTGTTGCACCCCGACATCGTCTGGAAGAACACCTCGCTGCCCGATGTGAAGGGCAGCCGCCGGGTCGGCGGCGTGCTGCGCGGCCTGCGCCGCGACTGGCTCGGCTTCGGAGTGGACATACACCACATCGCCGCCGACGGCGACGTCGTGCTCACCGACCGCACCGACTACCTGCGCTTCGGTCCGGTGCGGGTCGGGTTCTGGGTGACCGGCACCTTCCGGCTACACGACGGCCGAATCATCTTGTGGCACGACCACTTCAGTTGGGAGAACTTCCTGCGCGGTACGGCTGCCGGCCTCTGGCGCGCGGCGCTCACCCGCCGCTGACCGGTTCTCAGGAGTGCTGGGCCAGGTAGTCCAGATAGACCGGTCGCAGCACCTCGGCGACCGCGCCGTCACCGGCGTGGACGTAGTCGTCGAGCATGGGCAGCACGTACTTGATGTCCGCCTCGCTTTCGCCGACATTGCCCGCGGCGGCCTCCGCGGCCGGGATCGACGTGAGCAGCCGCCACAGGAACTTCACATCCCCCCGCCGCACGGCGAGCTTCATCGCCCGGTCGTGCAGCTCCTTCGACGACAGCTTCTCCAAATCCTCGTTACCGGACATACCAGCGACTCTATCCGCCGAATCGGGCGACAGCGACCGCGTGGCGAATCCCGTCCCTGCCCGGACGCCGTGCTGCGATAACCGCTATGACACCGCAACCCCGACCCGGCTTCCGGATCAAGCGCGTCTACGACGATCCCGACCCCGACGACGGCACCCGGGTGCTGGTCGACCGGCTCTGGCCGAGGGGCATCACCAAAGCGCAAGCGCGGGTCGATCGCTGGCCCAAGGAGCTCACCCCGACCACCGAATTGCGGCGCTGGTTCCACGCCGACCGGGACGCGCGCGGCCCGGAATTCGCCCGCCGCTACCGTGTCGAACTCGCCGCGCCGGAGGTTCAGCAAGATTTGCGGGATTTACGCGCCCTGGCAGCCGAAGCTCCGGTGACATTGCTCACGGCCGTACAGGATCCGGCGCACAGCCATGTTCCGGTGTTGCTCGACGTGCTGCGCTGAACCCTCGCGACGTGCGGGTTTACGACAAGTTCACGGACACGCCTCGCAGTCCCCGAGCGCGGACACCGGAGTCGGAGGTAGCGTCGGGTGTGCGGGCCGCGGCGGTGTGGCTCGTACGGGAGGTCCTGACCGTGACTGAGCTACTCAGTACGAGGGGGCCGGAGCCCGGCCCTCGTGGCATCTGACGGCAACGTCGGGTCCATCAGGACGGACCGGTCCAGCGAGATCGTTCGTGCGACTGCCGCATGAACACAGAGGAGCCCACCGTGACTGCTGCACGCTCCGTTTCCGCTCCCTCGGCGAACTCCAGCTCCGCGAAAGGCGGAGCCGCCGCGAAGGGGGCCCGCCCCTCGCAATTACCCGGCAAAACCTTCGTCATCGACACCTCCGTCCTGCTCTCGGATCCCGGTTCCTTCACGCGGTTCGGCGAACACGACGTGGTGTTACCCCTGGTGGTCATCGGTGAACTCGAAGCCAAACGGCACCACCACGAGCTGGGCTGGTTCGCGCGAGAAGCTTTGCGCAATCTGGACGATCTGCGCCTGCAACACGGCAGGCTGGATCAGCAGGTGCCGATCGGCACCGAGGGCGGAACGTTGCAGGTGGAACTGAACCACACCGATCCCGCGGTCCTTCCGGTCGGCTTCCGCACCGACACCAACGACTCGCGGATCCTGGCCTGTGCGCTCAATCTCGCGGCCGAGGGCCGCGAGGTGGTGTTGGTGTCCAAGGACATTCCGCTGCGGGTCAAGGCCAGTGCGGTGGGCTTGCACGCCGACGAGTACCACGCGCAGGACGTGGTGACCTCGGGCTGGTCCGGCATGGTCGAGCTCGACGTCAGCACGGCGCGCATCGATCAGCTCTACGCCGAGTCGGTGATCGATCTCGATGAAGCGCGAGAACTGCCCTGCCACACCGGCGTCCGGCTGCTCGGCGCGAGCTCGAGCGCGCTGGGCCGGGTCACGCCGGACAAGCGGGTGCAATTGGTCCGCGAGCGCGAGGCGTTCGGGCTGCACGGGCGTTCCGCCGAGCAGCGCATCGCGCTCGACCTGCTGCTGGACGAGAGCGTCGGCATCGTCTCGCTCGGTGGCCGGGCCGGGACCGGTAAGTCGGCGCTGGCGTTGACGGCGGGCCTGGAGGCGGTGCTGGAACGGCGCGCGCAGCGCAAGGTGGTGGTCTTCCGCCCGCTGTACGCGGTGGGCGGCCAGGACCTGGGCTATCTGCCCGGCACCGAGAGCGAGAAGATGGGCCCCTGGGCGCAAGCGGTCTTCGACACGCTCGACGGGCTGGCCAGCCGCGAGGTGATGGAGGAGGTGCTCAGCCGCGACATGCTGGAGGTGTTGCCGCTGACCCACATTCGCGGGCGGTCGCTGCACGACTCCTTCGTGATCGTGGACGAAGCCCAGTCGTTGGAGCGGAATGTGCTGCTCACGGTGCTCAGCCGCCTGGGAACCGGCTCGCGGGTGGTGCTCACCCACGATGTGGCCCAGCGCGACAACTTGCGCGTCGGCAGGCACGACGGGGTCGCGGCGGTGGTCGAGAAGCTCAAGGGCCATCCGCTTTTCGCGCACATCACGCTGACCCGTAGCGAGCGCTCGCCGATCGCGGCGCTGGTCACCGAGATGCTGGAGGAGTACGGCCCCAACGCCTGATCCCGCGACGCCGTTCGACGGCGTGTTTCACCGCATGTCCGGTGGGTATCATCGGCCGCGATAGCAGTTCGGTATGACCCGGTGGCCGCTCGTCGGTCACCGGGTCATCGTCTGACCAACGGCCGAGGCTATGCGCGGCGGCGTCACGGAATCCGTGGTGTGCCGGCAGCCCACAGCGAGAGGATGGACATGCACCACTTCGCTCGACGAACGGCTGGATTCACCGCAGTACTCGCCGCGGCAGGGCTGGTCCTGGCCGGCTGCGGCGGCGACGACAACAAAGGCGACGGCGCCAAGACCGGTATGGCCAGCATGACCGGTATGGTCACCTCGATCGCGAGCCCCACCACCACCGCCGGGATGACCACGCACACGGGCGCGAGCCCGACGACCACGGGCGCGGCCGAGGCGACGACCAAGATCGCGACCCCGGCGGGGGAGATCGCCGTCTCCGGCGCCATCTACGACAAGTATGTGCAGCTCGGCGGCCCGACCGGCCCGCTCGGCGCACCGCTGCAGGCGGAAGAGGACGCACCGGACGGGGGGCACTACCAGGACTTCGCGGGCGGCACGATCTACGAACCCAAGGAGGGCGAAGCGCATGTCGTCTGGGGTGAGATCCGCAAGGCCTGGGAAGACAACGGCGGCGCGCAGGGACCGCTCGGTTTCCCGATCAGCGACGAGAAGGACATCCCCGGCGGCAAGCAGAGCGACTTCACCGGCGGCACCATCACCTGGGTGAACGGTACTATCACCGTCACGCCGAAGTAGGAACCAGATACTCGGCGTCCGGGATCGCGGTGTGGTCTCGGTTGCCTGTGAATCCCATCCATCCGCCCCGCTCCGCGGGCCAAGCCGCTAGGTTATCTCGGTGCAAACTCTCCTGACCGATCGCGAATTGCTCGAATCGCTCGCGGTGGACGTAGAACTGCTGCTGCGTAAGCACGTGGACGCCGCCGATGGGTGGCAGCCGCACGACTTCGTGCCGTGGGACGACGGGCGCAACTTCGCCTTCCTCGGCGGTACCGACTGGGCGGCGGAGCAGTCCGAGCTCGGCGAAACCGCCAAACTGGCGTTGACCGTTTCGGTGCTGATCGCCGACAACCTGCCCTCGTATCACCGCGAGATCGGCAAGTACCTGCGCACCGGCGCGTGGTGGCGCTGGGTCGGCCGCTGGACGGCCGAGGAGAACCGCCACGAGATCACCATCCGCAACTACCTCATGGTGACCAGGTCCGTCGACCCGGTGGAACTGGAGCGGTTGCGCATGGAGCACATGACCAAGGGCTTCCGCCGTCCGGCGATGCACTTGCTCGACGTGCTGGCGACCTGCGCGTTCGAAGAGGCCGCCAGCGCGATCCGGCACCGAAACATCGCGGCGCTCGAGGAGAACCCCCTGGTCACCGCCATCGCCGAGCGCATCGCGCTGGACGACGAACTGCAGTCGGTGTTCTTCGCCGATCTGGTCTCCGCCGCGCTCGATCTGGTGCCGGACCAGACCGTGCGGGCCATCGCCGACCGGGTCGCGGGCTTCGAGGTCCCGACGGTGACGTTGCCGGACGGCCGCGACAGCGACGTGGTGCTCGCCGAGGCGGGTGTCTACGACCGCGCCAAGGAGGGTGAGTTGGTGTTCGCCCCGCTGTTGAAGCGGTGGAACATTTTCACCCGCACCGATTTCGGTCCGGAGGGGGAGCAGGCGCGCGAGGAGCTCGCGCACTTGCGCGACTGATCCGCATCCGGGCGCAGTGCGCGAACGCCACCTCGGCAGCCTCCCGGCTACCGAGGTGGCGTTCGTTTCGTCGCCGGTCAGTCCTGCTTCTTCATCTTCGCCATGGCCAGCACGTCGAGGCGGCGGTCGAGTTCCTCCTCGGTCAGCTTCTCGTCCAGCAGGCCGCGGTCGATGACCGTCTGGCGGATGGTCTTCTTCTCCCGCAGCGCTTCCTTCGCGACCGCCGCCGCCTCCTCGTAGCCGATCGCCGAGTTCAGGGGCGTCACGATCGAAGGCGACGACTCGGCGAGCGTGCGCAGGTGCTCGACATTGGCGACCAGGCCGCGCACGCACTTGTCGGCGAACAGCCGGGAGACGTTGGCCAGCAGGCGGATCGACTCCAGCAGGTTGCGCGCCATCACCGGGATGTACACGTTCAGCTCGAATGCGCCGTTCGCGCCCGCGAACGCCACCGCGGCATCGTTGCCGATCACCTGCGCGCCCACCTGGGTCACCGCCTCGGGCAGCACCGGGTTCACTTTGCCGGGCATGATCGAGCTGCCCGGTTGCAGATCCGGCAGCTGGATCTCGGCCAAGCCGGTGAGCGGCCCCGAGCCCATCCAGCGAATGTCGTTGGCGATCTTGGTCAGGCTCACCGCGATCGTGCGGAGCGCGCCGGACGCCTCGACCAGACCGTCGCGCGCGGCCTGCGCCTCGAAGTGGTCCTCGGCCTCGCGCAGCGCATCGATGCCGGTGGCGCGCACGAGTTCCGTGACGACCTTCGCGCCGAAGCCCTCGGGCGCGTTCAGCCCGGTACCGACCGCCGTGCCGCCGATGGGCAGCTCGCCGAGCCGCGGGAGCGTGGCCATGATGCGGTCGATGCCCGCGGCGACCTGCCGGGTGTAGCCGCCGAACTCCTGGCCGAGGGTCACCGGGACGGCGTCCATCAGGTGCGTGCGGCCGGACTTCACCACGGTCCGCCATTCCGTCGACTTGTCCAGCAGCGCCAGCCGCAGATGCTCCAGCGCGGGAACCAGATCGGTGATGACCGCTTCGGTGGCGGCGAGATGCGTTGCGGTGGGGAAGGTGTCGTTGGACGACTGGGACATGTTCACGTCGTCGTTCGGGTGGACGGTGACGCCCTTCGCCTTGGCGAGCGAGGCGATCACCTCGTTGGCGTTCATGTTCGAGCTGGTGCCGGAACCGGTTTGGAAGACGTCGATCGGGAACTGATCGTCGTGTTCGCCACGCGCGATCTCGTTCGCCGCGGCGATGATGGCATCGGCCTTCACGGGATCGAGCAGCCCCAGGTCGCGGTTGACCGTGGCACACGCGGCCTTCAGCAGGCCGAGCGCGCGAATCTGCGCCCGCTCCAAGCCGCGTCCGCTGATCGGGAAGTTCTCCACGGCCCGCTGGGTCTGCGCCCGCCACAAAGCGTCCACCGGAACCCGGACTTCGCCCATGGTGTCGTGCTCGATGCGGTACTGCGTCTCCTCGCTCATGATCCCGACCCTATGCCGCGGCAGCGGCCCGTGGGGCAGCCACGCCTGAGGTCATTCGCACACCTCGGCAGGCCTTCGCTCGGGAATACGGACCGTTGTCCGGTTGCCCGCCCCACACGGCTCAAAGCCGTGTCCCCGTCCCGACCATGCGGGTGCATGCGGTCCGCGAGAGGCGCACGAAGCGGTCCGGCCCTTACGCGGTGCGACGTCACATCGGCGGTATGGCTGTCATCGAGAACAGCGCGGCATATGACCGTTGGATCGGGGCGGTGAACGGTTCCCAGCTTGTGGTCTCTGCCCTCCGCGGTGACCGACTGGCTGGACCAACCATCGGCGAGCGTCGCGCATGGCCGCTGGCCTGCGGAGACACTCCCGGCTACCCGCTCCGCTATCTGATCGCTACGGGTGGAAGCTGACCGGGGCCATGAACTGCGCGCATCGGGTGCCGCCGGTTTCCAACCTGCAGGACCACTGACCTCAGCCCCCGATTCCGAGCGAAGCGAGACCGAGCATGCGCCGTTCGCGGCCCGGCTCGCGTTTGCGCGACCACCGCGTCCGCGACGAAGTCGCCAGCGGTGGTCGCGCAAACGCGAGCCACAAAGGGGCCGCGAACACCCAGCGCCGCAGGCGCTGGAAAGAAATTACGGCAGCGGCGGGACCGCGTGTTCGTCGCCGATGAAATCGACCGAGGAGTATTCGCGCAGCTTGGTCAGGCGGTGGTAGGCGTCGATCATGCGGACCGTGCCGGACTTCGAGCGCATCACGATCGACTGGGTGGACGCGCCGCCGCCGTAGTAGCGCACGCCGCGCAGCAGGTCGCCGTCGGTCACGCCGGTGGCGCAGAAGAACACGTTCTCACCGGAGACGAGGTCCTCGGTGGTCAGTACGCGGTCGAGGTCGTGGCCCGCGTCGATGGCCTTCTGCCGTTCCTCGTCGTCCTTGGGCGCGAGCATGCCTTGCAGCTCGCCGCCCATACAGCGCATCGCGGCGGCGGCGATGATGCCCTCCGGGGTGCCGCCGATGCCGACCAGGATGTCGGTGCCGGAGTCCGGGCGGGCCGCGGCGATCGCGCCCGCGACGTCGCCGTCGGAGATCAGGCGGATGCGGGCGCCCGCGTCACGCACCTGCTGGATGAGCTCGGCGTGCCGGGGGCGGTCCAGGATGCAGACGGTCAGGTCGGACTTCGCGGAATTCTTGGCCTTGGCGACCCGGCTGATGTTCTCCGCGATCGGGGCGGAGATATCGATCACGTGGGCGGCGTCGGGGCCTACGGCGATCTTGTGCATGTAGAACACCGCGGACGGGTCGAACATGGCGCCGCGTTCGGCGACCGCGAGCACCGAGATCGCGCCGGGCACGCCCTTGGACATCAGCGTGGTGCCGTCGATCGGGTCGACCGCGAAGTCCACTTCCGGGCCGGTGCCGTCGCCGACGGCCTCGCCGTTGTACAGCATGGGCGCCTCGTCCTTCTCGCCCTCGCCGATGACGACGATGCCGCGCATGGACACCGAGCTGACCAGCTGCCGCATGGCGTCGACGGCCGCGCCGTCGCCCCCCTCCTTGTCGCCGCGTCCGACCCACCGGCCCGCGGCCATCGCCCCTGCCTCGGTCACGCGGACCAACTCGAGTGCGAGGTTGCGGTCGGGCGCCTCGCGGCGGCTAGGTGTAGGGGAAGTTGCCGTCATTGCGGGGCCTCCTGTGCGTCGGTACGTACCGGTCAATTGTCTCATTCGATGTGGCACGGCCGTACACCCCTGCTCATGGTGCCGGGGTGCAGGGGGCGGCGTCGCCGCACGAGTGGATACTGGGAGCGTGTCGTACCAAAAGCCGCGCATCTTGAACGACTACCGGGATCTGTTCTGGTCGTTGATCCCGTTGGTCCTGATCGCGCTGGTGTTCGCCGGGCTGGCCAGCCAATGCAGTTTCGCCGCGAACGGTCCGACGCAGGGGCAGATCCCGCATTTCGACGCGCGCGCCGCGCTCACTGCCGACGCTCGTTCCCTGCCGTTCCCCATCCGCAACCCGGACCTGCCCGCGGGCTGGACGCCGAACTCCGGCAGTCGCGAGTCGATCGGCGGCAACGGCGGCGGGCCGGTCAGCACGGTCGGCTACATCACGCCGCAGGGCACCTACATGCGGTTCACGCAGAGCAACGCGACCGAGGAGGCGCTGGCCAGGTTCGTGCTCGGGTCGCGCTACGCCAGTGGTACCGAGCAGGTCGGCGCGCAGAAATGGATCGTATACGCCGAGCAGGGCTCGGAGACCGCATGGATCGCCGACCTCGGCCAGTCCCGCGTGCTGATCACCGGCGCGGGCAACCAGGCGGCGTTCAGCACGCTCGCCCAGGCGATTACCGCGGCGCAACCGCTGAAGCCCTGAAATCCGCTTGTCTTCGGCTGCGCGCGTTCGTTAGCTTTGCCGCGGTACGAGACACGTGCCGAACCGGTTTTCGGAGGTCGATGAATATGGCTGCCCTCAGCCGTCTTTCGCATGCCTTCCGCCGGTTCGCGCGCCACTGATTTTTCCGTGGACGCGGACCGGTCTTTCTTCGATGACCAGGAGCGTCACGTGTCTGTTTCCCTTTCCCCCGACCTGCGCACCGAACGGCTGATTCTGCGGGCGTGGACCGCCGCTGCGGCGGCCGCCGTGCTCGATGGCCGCCGTCACGCCGAGTGGGCGGCGGATTTCCCTGCCGACGGCGATCGCGTCATCGCGGGCTTGCTCGCGGCGCACCCGGACTGGCTCGGGCCGTTCGGGCACCGGCTCGTCATCGAGCGCTCGACCGGGCTCGTCGTCGGATCGACCGGGCTGTTCTGGCCGCCCGCCGATGGTGACCTCGAGCTCGGGTACGGCATCGTCGGCTCGCGGCGCGGTCGCGGGTACGCCACCGAGGCCGCCGTCGCCCTCACGGCGCACGCGCTCACCGCACCCGGCGTTCGTGCGGTGCACGCCGAGGTGGAGCTGTCGAATCCGCCGTCGGCGCGGGTGCTGGAGAAGGCCGGATTCGAGCGGGTGAGCAGCGCGGACGGCGTCGCACGGTTCCGCGCCGTGGCCGCATCGCGCTGACGAGGCGGAGGCCGTCGTCAGCGGTGGCTCACCACGTTGACGATGGTCCCGCTCGGATCGCGGACGAAGAAGCGGCGTACGCCCCACGGCTCGTCACGCAAGGGGTAGACGACCTCGGCGCCCGCTGCGGTCACCGCCGCGTGCACGGCGTCGACGTCGTCCACCTCCACGCTCATGTCCGGCTGGAGTTGTTCGGCGTCCGGGCCGACGAGCAGGACCTGCGCGGTCGGGTTGGACGACGAGGCCATCGTCACGACCCAGCCGAGGTCCATCGCCTCGTGGAAGCCGAGCAGCCGGTAGAAGTCGCGGCTGGCGGCCAGATCGGTGGTGCGGATGTCGGGCGTGGCGCGGCGGATGGTCACTCTTGCCGCTCCAGGTCGGTGCGGTGCAGCGCGTCCTCGACGCGCTTGCGCGCGCCCGCCAGGTGTTCCTCACAGCGGTTGGCCAGCGCCTCGCCGCGCTCCCACAGAGCGAGGGATTCATCGAGGTCGAGGCCGCCCTGTTCGAGGATCTTGACGACGTTGACGAGTTCGTCGCGCGCGCGTTCGTAGCCGAAACCGGCGATCTCGGCGGCGTCGTCGGCCGGGTCGGCGCCCGTCCCCTCGGCTTCGGTGGACTTGCCGGACTGGGCCAAGTCAGTTCCTCCCTGTGTCGGTGTTCTTGGCGCCGAGGGCCTGGGTGCCGAGCGCGGCGGCCGTGATGGCCCCGTCGGCGACCCGGATGCGCAGCTGGCTGCCGGCGGGCGCGTCCTCGATCGAACGCACCACCTCGCGTTCCCGACCGGTGACCCGCTGCACGACAGCGTAGCCACGGGCGAGTGTGGCGGCGGGGCCGACGGCGGTGAGTTTTTCGCGCAGATGCCTTGTGGCCGTGGTTTCGGTGCGGACGAAGTGCTCGGCGCAGCGGTGCGTGGCCGCGCGCAGACGTTCGATCTCTTCCTGGCGGCGATCGATCTCGCGCAGCGGATCGGCCAGCACGGGTCGCGAACGCGTTTGGGCGAGCGCCTTGGTCTCTCGGTCGACCCAACCCCGCAACGCCGCGGCGGTGCGTTCGCGCAGTTCACGAATGCAGGCCAGCTCAGCGGCGGCGTCCGGGACGATCCGTTTGGCGGCGTCGGTCGGCGTGGCCGCGCGCAAATCGGCGACGAAGTCACTGAGCGGGTTGTCCGGTTCGTGGCCGATCGCGCTGACGATCGGCGTGGTCGCGGCCACGATGGCGCGGCACAGCGCCTCGTCGGAGAACGGCAGCAGGTCTTCGACGCTGCCGCCGCCGCGCGCGAGCACGATCACCTCGACGTCCGGATGCCGATCGAGCTCCGCCAGCGCCGTGAGCATCTGCGATACCGCGGTCGGCCCTTGCACGGCGGTGTTGCGGATCTCGAAACGCACCGCGGGCCAGCGATTGCGAGCGACGCTCAGCACATCGCGCTCCGCGGCGCTCGCGCGGCCGGTGACGAGGCCGATGGTTCCGGGAAGGAACGGGATCGGACGCTTGAGCCGGGGATCGAACAGGCCCTCGGCGTCCAGCAGCGCCTTCAGCCGTTCGATGCGGGCCAGTAGTTCGCCGATGCCGACGGGGCGGATCTCCAGCACGCGCAGCGAGATCGTGCCGCGCCCGGTGAAGAAGGAGAGCTTGCCGTAGACGACCACCCGGCTGCCCTCTTGCAGGGGAACGGGGGAGTTGCGGATCAGGTCGGGATCGCAGGTCACCGACAGCGACATGTCGGCGGACGGGTCGCGCAGCACCAGGAACGCGGTGCGGGTGCCGGGCCGGAGATTGATCTGGGTGATCTGGCCCTCCACCCAGATGCTGCCGAGCCGGTCGATCCACTGGGCGACCTTGATGGAGACCGAACGCACCGGCCACGGATGCTCGGCGGAGTTGGCCGGAGAGGCGGCGGGTTGGCCGGAGGTCTCCCGGCCAGCCGTCGGCGACGAGGGTGTCCGGGGTTCGGTCACTGGGCCTGCACAGTGGCGATCCGGTTCGTGAGCATGGTCACGAACGGCGCCCTGGCGCGGGTGTGCTGCTCGTACTCGAGCAGCGCGGTGAGGTCATCGATAGTCAGCAGGCGCAGGCGGGCGCGCAACTGGGCCAGGGTCATGTTGGCGTAGTCGTAGCGGCCGGCGACTGCCGGTTCGGCGATGACGGGCGCTTCCGCGACGGGCTCGGGATCGGTGTCCGGGTCCGGCTCCTCGGCCGGTGGCTCGCCGATCGGCGTCACGGAGGCGACATGGCCGTTGGTCGCGCCTGCGCGGGTGTCGTCCGTGGCGAAGGATTCGGGCGCGGGGAACGCGTCGGGATCATCGGCGGTGTAGAGGTCGAATCGGCTCGCGCGCAGCGTGCTGGGGCTCGGGTCGTCGGCGAGGTCCTCGTCGAAGGTGGCCCACTCCGGCTGCTCGACCGGGCGGTTGGACAAACGGTCGAAAACCGCGTCGCCCTTCAGGGCCAGACTGGTGACGAACTGCTGGACGTGCATCGTCGTCTGCAGCACCTGACTTATGGCCGTGATCGGGAAATTCATTGCCGCCGTGGGTAGCCGACGGGATTCCTCGAGGGCGTATACGGCCGCGCCTGCGGCGACCCGGGCCAGAAAGGGTGGTCGAAACATGGTCCTAGCCTGCCGGAAATGGTGTGTTATGCAAAGGAGGGGCGCGCGGTTCGCGTATTCGCGGGTCGTAGCCGATCGGCGGGACCGCACTCATATCGCGGAAATGCGCGCAGGAACCCGGCGGGCCGTCCGAAACAATCGTCGCACCCGGTCGTAGACCCGGCTTACGATCCCGATCCGCGGGTCGCGGCGGGAATGTGACGGGCAACTCCCGGACGTGGCGCGATCCCGGGCCGCACGTATCCTGTGGGCATGTCTTCGGCCATTCCCTTGAACGTCGGAATCGCCCGCTCGGCAGGTGCCGCAAGCACCGTCGCCGACGGCGGAAAACGCGTGCTGCTCGCGGAGCCGCGCGGGTACTGCGCCGGCGTGGACCGGGCGGTCGAAACCGTCGAGAAGGCGCTGGAGAAGCACGGTGCGCCCATCTACGTACGCAAGGAGATCGTGCACAACCGGCACGTCGTGGAGACGCTGCGCGACCGCGGCGTGATCTTCGTCGACGAGACCGACCAGGTCCCCGAGGGCGCGGTCGTCGTGTTCTCCGCGCACGGCGTGTCCCCCGCGGTGCACACGTCGGCCGCCGAGCGCAATCTGCACACCATCGATGCCACCTGCCCGCTGGTGACCAAGGTGCACCAGGAGGCGAAGCGGTTCGCCCGTGACGACTACGACATCCTGCTGATCGGTCACGAGGGCCACGAGGAGGTCGAGGGCACCGCGGGCGAGGCGCCCGAGCACGTGCAGCTGGTCGACGGGCCCGGCGCGGTGGACCAGGTCAGCGTGCGCGACGAGTCGAAGGTGATCTGGCTCTCGCAGACCACGTTGAGCGTGGACGAGACGATGGAGACGGTGCAGCGGCTGCGCGAGCGCTTCCCCGCCCTGCAGGACCCGCCGAGCGACGACATCTGCTACGCCACCCAGAACCGCCAGGTCGCGGTGAAGGCGATGGCTCCGGAATGCGATCTGGTGATCGTGGTCGGCTCGCGCAACTCGTCGAACTCGGTGCGCTTGGTCGAGGTCGCGCTCGGTGCGGGCGCCAAGGCCGCTTATCTGGTGGACTTCGCCCGCGAGATCGACCCGGCCTGGCTCGACGGCGTCCGCACGATCGGCATCACCTCGGGCGCCTCGGTGCCCGAGATCCTGGTCCGTGGTGTGCTGGACAGCCTGGCCGAGCACGGCTACGGCGACGTCCAGCCGGTCACCACGGCCAACGAAACCCTCGTTTTCGCCCTTCCCCGCGAACTGCGCGACGCCCGGCGCTGACGCCGGGCCCGCACCGAGCGACCTCGCCTACAGGTTCTCTGGCCTGCGCCGTTCCGGGCGGTTCGAATCGCGTTCGCGATAGCGCACATTGGGCTGGGGGTGCGGCGGCATCTCCCGGCGGCGGCCCGCGCCGCGCGGTGGTTCGCCTTCGGCCCGCGGCATGGCACCGGTCGGGCGGGCAGGGCCCCGGGCGGGAGTCCGCCCTTCGCGCGGACGGGAAGGGGCGACGCGCGGCGGGGTATCGGCGACCTGCGCTGCCGGTCGGCGGGCCGGCCGGGGAGCAGCGGGTTGTTCGGCGTCGGCCGACTCCGGCACGGCGGGCTCGTCCTTCGGGCGGCGGGTTCTGCGGCGCGCGGAGTCCGGCAGGCCACGAGAGGAACGGCCGGGCTTGGTCTTCTTTGCAGGTGACTTGCCCCAGCTGCCGCCACGGCGTGGTGCTTTGTCGCCTCCCTCTTCCCGGCGGTGCAGGTAGATCCGGGCGCCACCGATCAGCAGGACCACCACCGTGGCCAGCATCATGGTCGGGAACCGGTTCACCAGCGGGATCGCCAGGTTCAGCAGGATGTCCTTCATCGAGGTCGAGCCGCGGCCGGTGAGCTGCTGATAGGCCAGCGGGACGGCGACGAAGAGCAGCAGTGGCGGCAGCACCATCGTGCTGAACAAGCCCCGGTAGCGAACGGCGGCGACGGCCGCCACACAGCCCACGATGTACAGCGCGGCGAACGTGCCGGTCAGCTCGGCACTGCCGCCGCTGGCATCGATCAGGAATCCCAGAAACGTGCAGGCAACCGCGATCAGGATCGCCGCGCCGACCGGGATCCCCGGCACCGACGGCAGGATCGAGCGTTGCGGCGCGGGCACCCGGGATCGCACACGTTCGGAAGCAGCCACGATATGCACACTAGTTGCCGCCGCTCTCGGCGGCGTGACGGCACGGCCATAGTCCCGGTTACTCGCCCGCGTCGGCGAAGCTCACCGCGCGAGGCCGGGAATCCACACGCCCGATCTCGGGCACTTCCTGCTCGGCTATCTCGAGCTCGTGCAGTTTGCGCGCGGTGACCATCACTCGTGACTCCACCGAGGCCACCGTGTAATTGAAAGCCTCGACAGCTCTGCCGAGTTGCGCCCCCAGCCGGTCCAGATGTTTCCCCGTCATGCCGAGCCGCTGGTACAGCTCACGGCCGAGCCGCTGCACGGTGGCCATGTCCTTGGAGAGCGCCTCCTGCCGCCAGCCGAAGGCGATGGTGCGCAGCAACGCGATCAGGGTGGACGGTGTAGCGAGGATCACATTGCGGCCGAACGCGTACTCCAGCAGCTCGGAGTCGGTGGTCAGGGCGGCGTCCAGGAACGGATCGCCGGGCACGAACAGCACCACGAATTCGGGTGCGGGGTCGAAGGCGGCCCAGTACGCCTTGTCCGACAGCTGGTCGACATGCGCGCGCAGATGTTTGGCGTGCCTGGTGAGCAGCTCGGCGCGCACGTCGGGGTCGTCGGTGCCGCATGCGTCCAGGTAGGCGGCGAACGGCACCTTGGCGTCCACCACGATGTGCCTGCCGCCCGCCAGGCGCACCACCAGATCGGGTCGCACCGTGCGGTCGTCCTCGCCGTGACCGGTGCGGCTCACCTGGGTCCGGAAATCGCAATGCCTGGTCATCCCGGCCAGCTCGACCACCCGCTCCAGCTGGATCTCGCCCCATCGTCCCCGTACTTGCGGCGCGCGCAGCGCCGCGACCAGCCGGCCGGTCTGCCCGGTGAGCTGATGCGACGTGCGCTGCATGCTCGCGACCTGTTCGCGCAGGCTCGAATACGCGGTGAGCCGCTGTCGCTCGACCTGCTGGATGTGCTCGTTCAGCGTTCCGACCGCCGCCCGCAGCGGTTCCACCAGAGCGCCGACGGCGTGCGAATGCCTCCGCGCGGCATCCTCGTTGGCCGCGGTGAGCGACTGCCGCAGCAGTCGTTCGTTGTCCGCCGCCGCGGTGAGCCGCGCCTCGGCCGCCGCCGCGCGATGCCCGTCCCGCGCGGCGCGGCCCAGCCAGCCGAGGCCGAGACCGGCGGCGAACACCAGCACGAGGGCGACGAGCATCGGTGCGGTCATAGCGGAGATGGTGCCGTACGTCACCGACAAGAACGAGCATCTGGCAACTGCTCGGCATCGCGTCGGAAACCGGCTCGGCCAGCGCGTTGCCGAAAATTTCACATAGCTGTTCGGATTCGGGCATCCGGAATCGCCCACGCCGTGGGATTCGGGAGGCCAAGAGGTGCGTGAGGTTTCGGCTCGTCGCCGAACGGGATCCGCCGACTCGACACGTCCGCTGGACACGCCGGGTTCCGGCTGGGCGAACCCGACACGGCGGGCGGGGCGATTGAAGTCTGTCGGTGCCTTGCCCTACGGTTTCGCGGCATGCGGATGCTGCACACCTCGGACTGGCACATCGGGCGCACGTTCCACGGGGTCGATCTGCTTGCCGACCAGGCTCGTTCACTGACCGCCATCGCGGAGCTGGTAGCCGAGGAATCGGTCGATGTGGTGGTGCTGCCGGGTGACGTGTACGACCGGTCGATTCCCAGCGCCGACGCGATCGCGGTGTGCAACCGGGGATTCGAGGCGATCCGCAGTGCGGGGGCCCGGATCGTAGCCACTTCGGGGAACCACGATTCGCCCGCTCGGCTGGGCGCCGGCGCGAGCTTCGCCGCCGCGGGTGGGCTGCATCTGCGCACAACCGTGGCCGACGCCGATCGGCCCGTGCTGCTGGAAGACGAGCACGGGCCGGTGGCGTTCTACGGCATCCCGTACTTGGAACCGGAGATCACCCGCGCGGAACTCGCAGTGCCGCAGGCGCGCTCGCACGCGGAGATCCTGGACGCGGCCATGGCTCGCGTACGTGCCGACATCGCGCGGCGGCCCGGGGCGCGGACGGTCGTGCTGGCGCACGCCTTCGTGGTCGGCGGGGAAGCCACCGGATCGGAACGCTCCATCTCGGTCGGCGGCGTCGAGACGGTTCCGCTGGCCGCTTTCGACGGCATCGACTACGTGGCTCTCGGCCATTTGCATTCACCGCAGACGCTCGCGGAGGCGGTGCGCTACTCCGGCTCGCCGCTGCCTTACTCGTTCGGTGAGAACGCGCATCGCAAAGCGGTCTGGATCGTCGACTTGGATGCGTCCGGCCTGCGAGCGGTGCGCCGCAGGGACCTGCCGACGGTGCGGGGCCTGAGCAAACTGACCGGCACCTTGGACGAACTGCTGAGCGGCGCCGAGTACGGTACGGCCGAGCAGCACTACGTGTCCGCGGTGCTCACCGACGTCGCCCGCCCGGTCGACGCCATGCGCAAGCTGCGCGAACGGTTCCCTTACGCGGTGCACGTCGAATGGGTACGGCCCGAGGGCAGCCCGGACCTGCGCTACCGTGAGCGGGTGCACGGCCGCCGCGACATCGAAGTAGCCCACAGCTTCCTCACCGACGTCCGCGGCGCACCCAGCTCGAGCGAGATGACGTGGCTGGAGCGGGCGCTGTCCGCCGCCGTCGCCGAACCGGAGCAGGTGGCCACCGTGGCCGCCGCCGAGGAACTGACCGCATGAGCGCCCTGCCGAGGCCGGGCGTAGGCGCGGCGGCATGAGGCTGCACAAGCTGGAGATGACCGCCTTCGGCCCGTTCGCCGCCACCACGGTCGTCGACTTCGACGCGCTCGGCGCCGACGGGCTGTTCCTGCTGCACGGCCAGACCGGCGCGGGCAAGACCACGGTGCTGGACGCCATCGCGTTCGCGCTCTACGGCCGGGTGCCCGGTGCGCGCGGGGAGAGCAAGCGTCTGCATTCCGATCACGCACCGGAGCAGACACCACCGGAGGTGGTGCTGGAGGCGACGTTGGGCGGGCGGCGACTGCGTCTGACCAGAAGCCCCGAGTTCCAGCGTCCCAAGCGGGACGGCACGGGCATGCGCACGATCAATCCGAAGGCGACGCTGGCCTGGCTGGACGGCCGGGGCGAGAACCTCTCCCGGATACCGGATATCGGCGAGGAGGTGCTGCGCCTGCTCGGCATGAGCGCCGACCAGTTCTTCCAGGTGGTGCTGCTGCCCCAGGGCGACTTCGCCCGCTTCCTGCGCGCGGACAACGAAGATCGCGAGAAGCTGCTCGAAAAACTCTTCGACACGAAGCGTTTCGGCACCGCCGAGCAGTGGCTCGCCGACAAGCGCCGCGCCGCCGAAGCGGATCTGGATGCTCGTACCGACGGCATCAAGCGGCTGATCACGCAGGTGGGCATGGCTGCGGGGGTAGCGGATTCGGTGGGTACGGGCGAATGCGTCGGGTGGTCGCAGGATCTTTTGTCCACCGCGCGCGTTGATCTGGCCACGGCCGTGGCAGAAGTCGAACGCTGCCAGGCGGAATCGGCGCGCGTCCGGGAGCAGGCCGAACAGCAGCGTCGGCTGCGCGAACTGCGTCGCCGCATGAGCGCGGCACGCGCGCAACTGGACGACTATGTGGCGGGCGCGGATCGGCGCGCCGCACTGCAAGCCGAGCTCGACCTCGCTCGCCGTGCCGCGCCGGTCGTCGCCGCCATCGACGAAGCGCGTACGGCGGTGCAATCCCAGCGCAGGCGCGAGGACGAAAAGCAGACGGCGGCAGAGCGGCTCGCAGCCCGCCTGCTGGAACCGGCGAGCGCCGAACTCGGCGGCGCCGAACTGGTCGACGGCGATCGGGTACGCGATGACGCCGACATCGACGCGGCGGTCCAGCGCTGGAGCGCGCAGATCGGCGCGCTGGACGAAGTGCGAACCGACGCCGCCACGGCCACCCGGCTCGGCGGTGAACTCGACGCCCTGCGCACCGAGGACGCGACGCTGGCCCGGCGCGTCACCGAACTCGCCGCGCGGCGCGAGGAGCTGCCCGCCGTGCTCACCGCGGCCGAGGCCAGGCTGCGCGAGGCCGCCGAAGCGGTCGCCGCCCTGCCCGGCATCACCGCGGAGACCGAACGGTTGCAGGCGGCCGCCACGGCCGCGGTCGAGCTGGCCGCCCGGCGCACCGCGCTCGATCACGCCCGCATCGAGTTCGACGCCGCCCGCGCCACGCACCTCGACGCCAAAGAACTCGTGCTGGATCTGCGTGAGCGCAGGCTGAGCGGAATGGCCGCCGAACTGGCGGGCGAGCTGGTCGACGGAAGCCCCTGCGCGGTCTGCGGTTCCGCGCAGCATCCCGCACCCGCCCAGCCGACCGACACCGCGGTGTCCAAGGACGAGGAGGAAGCCGCGGTGGCGGCCGAGCGTGCCGCGGAGGACGTCCGCGATCGCGCGCTGGCTCACATCACCGGCCTGGAGCGGGAGATCGAAGCGCTGGTCGCTCGCGGCGGCGATACCGACCGCGTCGAACTCGCCGCGGCCCTGCGCGCCGCGACCGACCGCTACGAGGACACTTCGGAACTGGCCGCCAACGCCGACGGGCTGGAAGCCGAACTCACGCGCCTGCGCGGCGACGAGGCACGCCTGCACGACGAGCTGCGCGCATCCGAGGCGCGCCGCAGCGCGGTCGCCGCCACCGTCGCCTCCGCCGAAAAGCGCCTCGGCGAGCTCACCGACCGGCTGCGGAGCGCGGCGGGCGCCGACCTGACCATCGACCGCCGCCGTGCCCGGCTCGCCGCTCTCGTCGCCGAGGCGACCGCCCTGCGCGACGCCCGCGCCGAAGCGGTGGCGGCGCGTGAGCAGGTGTCCCTGATCGCCGATCGGGTCGAAAACCTCGCCGGCGTCGCGGGTTTCGTGCCGGAAGGCGAGTATGGCGGTTCGCCGTCGGCTCCGGGCTCCGCGTCGGTCACTACTGAAGGCTCGGCTCTGTCCGGCGTTCCGGCTCAGCTCCCGGAATCCGCCGAGATGGCCGCTTCGGATTCCGTCGGCGCCGAGGAACCGGCGCCGGTCGGCACTCGAGCTCGCGACACGATGGGAGACGATGTCGCGCGCTTGACCGCCTACGCGAAAGTCGTCAACGCCGCGTCGCGTGACTCTCGGCGGCTGACCGAGATCGAAGCGGAACTTGTGGCCGCCGACCGTGCCCGTGCCGCGGCGGAAGCGGTGCTGGCGGAACCGGAGATCCGAGCGGCGTCGGAGCAGGAGCCCGGCGACCCCGCCGAGCTCGACGCACTGGTGACGGCCGCGCAGACCGCGCTCAACGCCGCTGTGGCCGCCCATGCCGAGGCGAGCAGGCGAGCGAGTCAACTCGAGGAGCTCGGCGGCCAGCTCTGGGCCGCCGTGGACCGGATCGCCCCGGCACAACGGGCGTTCGAGGAACTCGACGGTCTGGCCGACCTGGTCGCCGGGCGCGGTGCGAACAACCGCCGCATGTCCCTGCATTCCTACGTTCTGGCCGCACGCTTGGAGGAGGTCGCCCAGGCGGGATCGCTGCGGCTACGCAGAATGTCCGGCGGCCGTTACGAATTCGTTCACTCGGACAAGGCCGGGCCGCGTGGTCGCCGAGGCGGCCTCGGCCTGGACATCAGTGACGACTACACCGGAGCCATCCGCCCGGCCAAGACGCTGTCCGGTGGCGAAACCTTCATGGCCTCCCTCTCGCTGGCGCTCGGCCTGGCCGACACCGTCGCCGCCGAATCCGGTGGCCTCGTGCTGGACACTTTGTTCATCGATGAGGGATTCGGCGGCCTGGACGCCGACACCCTGGACGCCGTGATGGGCGTGCTGGACGAACTCCGCGCGGGCGGACGCGTGGTAGGCGTGGTCAGCCACGTGGACGAGATGCGCCAGCGCATCCCCAGCCGCCTGCACGTCGTACGCGGCCGCGACGGCTCCCACCTCCAGGCGACGATCGCCTGAGCGCGGACTCCGGCTGCTCGGCGATTGAGCCCTTCAGGTGGGTGTAAGTCGAGGACTGACGGTCGGCGATCAGTACGTTCCGGCCTCGCCGAACGACAGGCTGTTGCCGCCATGGGCCTGCACGCCGACGTGACGTACGCCGTTGCTGTAGGTCTCCTCCTGTTCCTGGCGGATGCCCTGCGCGGGCGAGTCGGCGAGCCGCGAGACCTCACCCCTCGTGGTCGAGCAGCCACCGTTTCACGGGCAATCCCCAGCGGAAGCCGCCGAGTGCGCCGCCGATGCGGAGGATCCGATGACAGGGCACGAAGAGGGCGGCGGCGTTGCGGGCGCAGGCGTTGGCCGCGGCGCGCGTGGCGTCGGGGCGGCCGGCGCGGGCAGCGAATTCGGTGTAGGTGAGTGGGCTGCCGGCCGGGACGGCGCGGAGCACTTCCCAGGCGTGCACGAGGAATTCCCCGGACTGCTGGCGAACGGGAATCGGGTCGATCGCGGTGAGATCGCCTTCGTGATAGGCGGTGACGGCACCGGTCACCTCGCCGAGCGAATCCCGCTGCCGCAGCAGGCCGGGCCGCAGGGCGGGATGGATCAGGCCGCGCAGGTTTTCCGCATCGGAGGTCCAACCGGACGCCAGCACCGCGCCGTCGGGGTCGACGAGCGTGGTGAACGGGCCGAGCGGTGTCTCCGTGACGGCGAACTCCGCTGTGACGGCGTGGGTGCTGCCGACGTCGGTGCGGACGGCGAAGCTGGCGTTCATGATTCGACACTGCCTTTCGTAGTGGCGAGCGCGGGGACAACGGAAGGTGTGGCGCGGCTGGTCAGTGCCGTTTTCCACAGGTGCATGGACAAGTACGACCGCCACGGCACCCAGCGCGCTGTGTCCGTCAGGTCGATGCCGAGCAGGCTCGCGCCGCGGCGGACGACCAAGTCGGTGCCGAGCAGGACGTCCGGATCGGCGAGCAGGCGCATGGTCACGTAGTCGGCCGTCCACGGCCCGACACCGTCCAGCGCGAGCAGGTCGCGGCGCAGGTCGGCGGCGGTGCGCCCTTGGTGCAGCGCCAGCTCCCCGGAGGCGAGCGCCTCGGCGGCCGCGATGATGGATCGGATGCGCCGCGCGGGTCCGGTCAAGATCTCGGCGCCGCGTTCGGCGATCACCTCCGGCGTCGGGAACAGCAGCGGGATCGGCCCGTCCACCCGTTCTCCGAGTGCCTCGACCAGTCGGGCGGTGTGCGTGGCGGCGGCGGCCACCGAGATCTGCTGCCCGATCATGGTGCGCAGCAGTAGTTCTGCCCCGTCGACGCACCCGGGCACACGGATACCGGGGGTGAACGACGGGCGACCGACGTCGACCGGGTCGATCTCGGTCAGCGCTTCGCTCTCCGGCGGTGACCCCGCCCCCGCGTCCGGCAGATATTCGGCGGCCTGCTCAGGCGGCCGTTTCGGGGGCCCGCCGTGCGCCGTGGGCCCGACACCGAGTGCTTCGTCGATGCCGACCGGGTCGGCGTCCAAGTCGAGCAGGTGCCGCAACCTGGTCACCGTCGGCGCGAGGTCGCGCATGTCGTGCAGGGACAAATCCGCGCGCACATGGTCGCGCTGGAAGCTCAACCGCGCGGTGGCGTGCCCGTGTGGCGTGCGCAGGTTCCTGGTGTAGGCGCGGTCCTCCCACAATTCCATGCCCGGCACCACGTGCGCGGACAGGAACCATTCCAGCCAGGTCCGGTCGAGCGGTTCCCGGTAGGGCAGCCGCAGCGTGAGCGAGCCGCTGCCGGACGGCACGGGACGCGCGGGGGCTCCGGTTTTCGCGCGCTGCGCTTCGAGCCGCATGGTGGTGGGGCTGACCGCGAACACCTCGCGCACCGTGTCGTTGAACTGGCGGATCGAGGCGAAACCCGCCGCGAACGCGATGTCGGACATGGGCATCGCGGTGGTCTGGATGAGCAGCCGCGCCGTGTGCGCCCGGTGCGCCCTGGCCAGCGCCAGCGGCCCCGCGCCCAGTTCGGTGGTCAGTACCCGGGTGAGCTGCCGCTGGGAATAGCCGAGCGTGGCGGCCAGCCCCGGTACCCCGGCCCGCTCGACCACGCCGTCTCCGATCAGCCGCATCGCCCGCGCGGCCAGATCCGCCCTCGTGTTCCACAGCGGCGAGCCGGGCGCCGCGTCCGGCAGGCAGCGGCGGCAGGCGCGGTAACCCGCCTGCTGCGCCGCGGCGGCGGTCGGCAGGAACGACACGTTGGCCCGCTTCGGCGTGATCGCCGGACAAGAAGGACGGCAATAGATTCCGGTGGTTCGCACCGCGGTGAAGAATTGCCCGTCGAATCGCGAGTCCCGGGTCGACACCGCCCGGTAGCAACGTTCGAAATCCAATGCCGTGATCGTCACGCACACCACAATGGCAGCTGTGGCGAACCCGTGCTAGCGGGAATCGGCCACCATCGCTGGGGGTAGCCGCGACCTCGCACGACGACCATGAGATCGCACAGCCGTTGCCCGATCAACAGTTGTGGCAACTACCGAATCGGCATGTGGTGACGCGCGCCGAAAATCTTTTCGGTCAGCAGCACCGGTTGGCCGGATTGCGATCGGCCTCGGCATGCCGCTGCCGCCAGTACTCCCGCTCGGTCGGGATGGCGCAGCCGGGATGGCTGCGCCGCAGGTGCTCCACGTAACGCTGGTAGTCCTGCCCACCCAGGATCGAGTCGAACCACCAGACGCCCGCTCGGACGCCGTCGCCGCAGGCGCGGGCCGCGGCGCGCAGCAGGGCGCCGACCGGTCGCGCGGACCGATCGGCGCCCTGCTTCGCGGCGTCGCTCATTGCGCGTGTACGTGTGCCGCGCCGGAGGCGCGCGCCTTCCCGGTCGCGATCAACTCGTCCCACTCCTTCTGGACTTCCTTCTCCGCAGCGGTGACGAGGAATCCGCTGGGCGCGAAGATCTTCGACGGCTGTTCGGGCGTCTCGGTGGTCGTCGTCTCCCCGGAGCGCCAGGCGCGGAAGGCCACCAGCGCGCCCACCACCGTCACGATCAGTACCAGCACAGCGAAGATGATCGACAATGTGCCCTGGATGAAGGTGTTGCGCACGATCGCGTTCATGTCGTCCTGGGTCTTCGCCGTCAGGCACAGCTTCCCGGCTTCCTGCGCGGCTCGGCAGATGCTGTGCTGCTTCCAGTAACCGAGCTTCGGATCGGCGGAGAAGATCTTCTGCCACGACGCCGTCATCGTCACCAAGAGATCCCAGACCAGCGGAATCGCCGGAATCCAGGCCCATTTCGCGAGGCCCTTCTTCACCACGATCACCAGCACGACGGTCAACGCGATGGCGGCGAGCAATTGATTGGCGATGCCGAACAGCGGGAACAGTGTGTTGATGCCGCCGAGCGGATCGGTGACACCCATCAGCAGGATCGAGCCCCACGCGCCGACCACGACGGCCGAGCACAGCCACGCGCCCACCCGCCAGGACGGATCACGGAACTTCTTCGCCACACCGCCGAAGTTGCCCAGCGCGTCCGACAGCATGAACCGGGCCACCCGGGTGCCCGCGTCGATCGTGGTGAGGATGAACAGCGCCTCGAACATGATCGCGAAGTGGTACCAGAACGACTTCATGCTCGCCCCGCCGAGGAATTGGTGGAACACCTCGGAGATGCCGACCGCCAGCGTCGGCGCGCCACCCGTGCGGGAGATGATCGACGATTCGCCGACATCGCTCGCGGCCTGGCTCAGCTCCGCCGGAGTGATCGCCGGACCGCTGAGCCCGAGGCCATTGGTGTAGGCCGCGGCCTTCTCCGCGGTGCCGCCGGTGAGACCGAGCGGCGCGTTCATCGCGAAGTACAGGTGCTGGTCGATGATCGAGGCGGTGATGATCGCCATGACCGCGACGAACGACTCCATCAGCATGCCGCCGTAGCCGATCATCCGCGCGTGCGATTCCTTCTCCAGCAGCTTCGGCGTGGTGCCGGAGGAAACGAGCGCGTGGAAGCCGCTCAGCGCGCCGCAGGCGATGGTGATGAACAGGAACGGGAACAGCGAGCCCGCGAAAGCCGGTCCGGTACCGCTGGACGCGAACGAAGAGACGGCGGGCGCGTGCAGCACCGGCAGCGTGACCAGGATGCCGACCGCGAGCAACACGATGGTGCCCACCTTCATGAACGTCGACAGGTAGTCGCGCGGGGCCAGCAGCAGCCACACCGGAAGCACCGAGGCGACGAAACCGTAGGCGATCAGCAGCCAGGAGATGGTCACCGGCGAGAGCGTGAACCAGTCCGCGCCCCACTCGGTTTCCGACACCCAGCCGCCGCCGACGATGGCGAGCAGCAACATGGCGAACCCGATCACGGAGACCTCGCCGACCTTGCCCGGCCGCAGGAACCGCAGATACACACCCATGAACAGCGCGATCGGAATGGTCATGCCGATCGAGAACACGCCCCACGGGCTGTGCGCGAGCGCGTTGACCACCACCAGCGCGAGCACCGCCAGCAGGATCATCATGATCACCAGGACACCTACGATGGCCGACCAGCCGCCGATCACGCCCAGTTCGTCGCGGGCCATCTGCCCAAGGCTGCGCCCGCGCCGCTTCATCGAGACCCACAGCACCAGGTAGTCCTGCACCGCGCCGGCCAGCACCACGCCGACCACGATCCAGATGGTCCCCGGCAGGTAGCCCATCTGCGCGGCCAGCACCGGACCGACCAGCGGCCCCGCGCCCGCGATGGCGGCGAAGTGGTGCCCGTAGAGCACCCGCCGGTCCATCGGCATGTAGTCCTTGCCGTTCTCCAGGATTTCGGCAGGTGTGGCCAGGTCGTCGCGTGGTTTGACGATCTTGCGTTCGATGAACCTGGCGTAGAACCGGTACGCGATGATGTAGGTGCACACCGCCGCGATCACGATCCACACCGCGTTCACCGATTCGCCGCGTGAGATGGCGAGCACCGCCCACGCTATGGCGCCGAGTGCGGCGATCCCCGCGAAGATCAATTTCTTGGCCGGTGTGATCGGGGACTTGTCGACCACGCCGACGGGCGGCAGATCGGGATCGGTCCGCAGATATTCGATTGTCGCCATCTGCCTTCTCTCCTGTAAAACGCGCAGGATCTTGCTCAAACACGTGACAACGTAACCGATCGATGATCGCCGTCGTGCCGATTCCGGACGTCGGACGCGCACCGTGAAATATTGTTCATGTGTCGGCCGTCACCATGTGATTGCCGAACGTATGCTGCCATGCCGTTCGAGAAGCTCCACATCCGCCCTGGAGGAGGGCTGTGTTGCGTGCGAATCCCGTCGCCAGGGTCCGTCGCCGGACGCTGCTCGGGTCGGCGCTGGCCGCGCCACTGCTGGCGAGCGGCGGCTGCGGCTCCGATGACGACGCGTTGACCTTCTTCTTCCAGGCCAGGCCGGAAGAGGCCAGGGTCCGGCTGACGATCATCGACGAGTTCCGGAAGCTGCATCCCGATATCAGGATTCGCACCATCATGTCGGGTCCGGACCCGCTGCAACAGATGCTCACCTACTGCGCGGGCGGCAAATGCCCGGACGTGCTGATGGCGTGGGAGCTGACCTATTCGGGGCTGGCCGAGCGCGGGGTACTGCTGGATCTGAACACCCTGCTCGACCGCGATCCGCGGTACGCCACGCAGCTGCGCGCCGACAGCTATTCGGCGCTGTACGACACCTTCACCTACGCGGGCGGACAGTACGCCCTACCCGAACAGTGGTCCGGGGTGTTCCTGTACTACAACCGGGAGCTGTTCGACGGAGCCGGGATCACTCCGCCCGCGCGCTGGCGCGACGCCTGGTCGTTCGATGAGTTCCTGGCCGCTGCCGAGGCGTTGACCAGGCATGACTCGTCTCGCACCCGGTGGGGGTTCGCCGACGCCTGGGTGCCGTACTTCTCGGCGGCCTGTTTCGGTATGAACAACGGCGCCGAATGGTTCTCGCCCTCGGTGCGTCCGACCAGGACCAACCTCGGCGATCCGCGGTTCGCCGAGGGATTCCAGTTCTACGCCGACCTCGCCGTACGCCACCGCGTGGCGCCGAAAGCCGCCGACACGCTTTCCGTCTCGGCCCCCGACCTGTTCCGCCGGGGCCGGGCCGCGATGGCGCTGGGCGGGCATTGGCTGTATTCCGAATTCGCCGGACACGACGATCTCCCGATCGACATCACGGTGCTGCCGGTGGGCCCGCACGGCGGTCCAGGCGCCATCACCGACGTCGGCAGCACGGGCCTGGCCATCGCCGCGGGCAGCCCGCGTATCGAACAGGCCTGGGAATTCGTCAAATTCGCTACCGGACCGGTGGGTCAGGCGATCATCGCCGCGTCCGGGCTGTTCGTCCCCGTGCTCCAGTCGGCGATGAACTCACCGGGGTTCGCCGCCGCGCACCGGGAGATCCGCAATCTCGAGGTGTTCACCGCCGGTCCGGCCAATTCCCGCCCGCTGCCGATCACCCCCGCTTGGGGGAAGGTGTCCGCCCTGCTCGAACGCGGCTCCAACCGAGTGCTGCGCGGCGCCGCCACCGCCGCCTCGTTGGACGGCCGTTTCGCCTCCGACGTCGACGCGCTGCTGGAGACGCCATGATGGCAGCGCGGCGATCGCAAACGTCGGGCAAAGCGGGCGTCGCCTCCCGATTGGCGCGGCGGCGCGAGCGGGCCGGTTGGGCATTCGTCGCGCCCAACGTGGTGGCCGTCGCGGTTTTCTTGTTGTTCCCGTTGGTTTTTTCGCTCTATCTGAGTTTTCATTCGTGGGACCTGTTCAGTCCCATGCGATTTGTCGGTGTGGACAACTACCGGCGGCTGTTCACCTCGGACCCGTTGTTTCTCATCGCATTACGCAATACGGCCGTTTTCACGCTGCTGACCTTGGTGCCCACAGTGCTGATCGGACTTGCCGTCGCCGCCGCGCTGAATCGAAAACTGTTCGGCGTAAGTGTATTTCGCACCATCGCTTTTCTGCCGTTGGTCGCCTCGGCGGTCGCCATGGCCGTGGTGTGGCGGTTCCTGTTCACCGACGACGGGCTGCTCAACGTCGCGCTCGGCTGGATCGGCATCGACGCGGTGCCCTGGCTGACCGACCCCGACTGGGCGCTGGTCTCGCTCAGCGTCGTCACCGTGTGGAAGAGTGTGCCGTTCGCGACGGTCATCCTGCTCGCCGCCATGCAGGGCGTACCGGAGACGCTCTACGAGGCCGCCAAGATCGACGGAGCGGGGGCACTGCGGCGATTCTTCGCGATCACCGTGCCGCTGATCCGGGGGCCGCTGTCGTTCGTCCTCATCATCACGATCATCAATTCGGTGCAGGCGTTCGACCAGGCATACGCGCTGACCGGCGGCAACGGGGGGCCGGAGACGGGTACGTACCTGCTGGGGATCATGCTGTTCCAGAACGCGTTCGGCTTCTACGAGGTCGGGTACGCCTGCGCGCTCGCCTGGGTGATCTTCGCGATCCTGTTCCTGCTGACACTGGTGCAACTGCGGATGGCCCGGCGGTCGGAGGTGGAACAGTGAACACCTACGAGGCGGTACGGCGCGCGCTGCCGGTCCGACGCGACCGCGCGTTCGTCGCGGTCGGCCGCGTCGACCGGGCGATCGTGCGGCGAGTGGTGCGCGGGACCGCGATATACGCGGTGCTGGTCGGCATCGCGTGGTGCGCGCTGCTGCCGATCCTGTGGGCGGTGTCGGGCTCGCTGAAGCGGGACGGCGAGATCGCCGACGCGGCGCTCCTTCCGCAGCGGCCGCAGTGGTCGAACTACGGGAAGGTCTTCGATCTGCTGCCGATGGGGCGGATGCTGCTCAACACCACCATCTACGCGTTGTGCGTCACGGCGGGGCAGGTCTTCTTCTGCTCGTTGGCCGGTTATGCCTTCGCGCGTCTGCGTTTTCGTGGGCGCGACATGCTGTTCCTCGCCTACCTCGCGACGCTGATGGTGCCGTTGACCGTGACGGTGATCCCGCAGTTCCTGCTGATGCGGGCATTCGGCTGGGTGGACACCCCGTGGGCGATGATCGTGCCCGGCCTGTTCGGGAGTGCGTTCGGCACGTATCTGATGCGGCAGTTCTTCCGCACGCTGCCCGAGGAGCTCGAGGAGGCCGCCATCCTCGACGGCTGTTCCACCTGGCAGGTGTACTGGCGGGTGCTGCTGCCGCACACCCGTCCGGCCCTGATGGTGCTCGCCGTGCTCACCTGGATCACCGTGTGGAACGACTTCCTCTGGCCGCTGGTCATGATCCAGCGCGACGCCGTCGCCACCGCGACCCTGGGACTGGTCCGGCTGCAAGGGCAGTACTACACCCAGTGGCCCATCCTCATGGCCGCCGCGGTCGTCATCTTGCTCCCACTGCTGCTTATTTACGCGATAGCCCAGCGCGCGTTCATCCGCGGCATCGCGATGTCGGGGCTCGGCGGGCGCTGAGCGGGTCCGCTCGACCGGCCTGGTTCGCGCGCCTTTCTGGTTGCCGGTGCTCTTCGGCGACGGCCCGCGCGTTGGTGTGGGCGTTGTCGGGCTCGGCGCGCGCCGACTGATCGCTTTCGGGTTCCCGGGGCCCGGGTGGAAGGCGGATTCGCTTACCTGCTCAGGTTCTCGATGAGCGCCCAGCGCGCTCGTCCGCGTCCTCGCGTTCTCGGGTGCGTCGCTGTCTGGTGTTCACCCGTCCGGACGTGGCGGGCGAACGAACGTCCTCATCGGTGCGGTGCGGTGCGGTGCGGTGCGGTGCCGCGGCCGGGCGGAAGTCGTCGCCGGGCCGCGGCTGCGTTCTGCGAGGAGGCCTCGTCCCCAAGCCGATCAAGCGCCCCAGTAGGTGCCGAAGCTCCAGAGATTGCCCTCCGGGTCGCGGACCGTGAAGCCGCGTGAGCCGTAGTCCTCGTCGCGCAGGCCACGGACCACTTCGGCGCCCGCGGCGGTGGCGCGGGCGAACAGCGCGTCGGGCTCCTCGCAGACGAGATAGACCGAGTTGGTGCCGGTCGGGCGGGTGCTGAACGGGCTGTCGTCCTTACCTGCCGAGCCGAACATGACACCGCCGCCCAGCGGCCAGCGCAGTTCCGCGTGCTCGACGATCGATGGGTCGTCCTCGCGGGCGTAGAGCGCCGCCTCCCGGAAGCCGAACGCCTCGATCAGGAAGGCGGCCATCGCGCGGGCATCGCGGAAAATGAGCGTGGGCCAGACGGCGGTGCGGGTGCTGATTTCTGTCGGATTCGTCATGGCTTCATCGTCATCCGGCGGACTCGTCCGCGGCTTGGACGGATGGAATCTCCTCGGCCAGCCACGCGGTCGGGCTGGTTCCGGCGAGGTCGGCGAAGTCCCGATCCAGATGAGCCTGGTCGTAATACCCGCACGTGGCGGCCACCTGGGCGATGGTGACGTAGGAGGGCGTGTGCGCCAGCATCCGGCGCGCCCGTTCGAAACGCGTGATCCGGGCCGCGAGTTTCGGGCTCAGGCCGAACTCGCGATTGAACCGGCGCGTCAGATGCTGTCTGGTCCACCCGACCTCCGCGGCGAGCGAGCCGACCGCGATTCCGCCGCCGGAACCGACCACCGCGCGCCATGCCCAGGTGAGTTCGGGACCGACCGCACGGACCGGATCGGCCAGCGCCGAGAGCACCCGATCGCAGACACCGAAACGCTCCGGCCAGCTCGGCGCGTACTGCAATCGCTCCCACAACTCCGATCCGACAGGTCCGACGACGTCGGCGAATTCGACCGACGTGTCCCACAGCGCCGCCGCGGGCATGCCGAACAAGGTGCGGCAACCCAGCGGCGTGAGTGACACGGCCACACCTTCCTGACGACCGTCATGCGCGATCAGCGCCGTGCTCGCTTGCAGGCCGCTCAGCACACACCGATAGTTCCGGGGCGACTGCCGTGGATCCGTCTGCTCGACGACGTCGATCGTGGGCCCGATCGCGACGATGAAAGTCATGTGCCGCGACGGCAACCCCCGATGCATCCCCGCCGCGAACCCGGACATGCGATAACCGACGTACCGGTCGATGAACGAGGCGAGCGTGAGTGCCGGACGCGCCGTCACCACCTCGGAGGTCGGCTCCATGCGGTCACGCTACGCCGGGGGACCGACAGGAGTGCCTCGAGAGTTGAGGTGCGCGGACGATCGTCCAGTCCAGCGCCGAATCACGGACGACGTGCTCCGCCGCGGACGTGCCGGCCAGGCCGTGCCGCAACAGCGGGCACAGGATCAGCGGCTTCACCACGAAGCGGGGAACCGATCGTCGCCGGGTGCGGCGACTCGGGCGCTGTTGCTGACGATGACCATCCGCGCGAGGTCCGCGATAGCCATCGCCTCGACGATGGACCGCACGGCATCGGCGCGGACCCAACGCTCCGGCTGCTCTCCGCTGGTCTCGACCAGCGGTGAGATGTACCACTACAGCGTGTAGTGGACTGTGATCACCACCCGCGATCCGGTTACCGTTGCGCCTCCTGACGATTTCTGGAGGTGTGATGCGGCGGGTGCAGTACGAGCGCAGCGGTGGTCCCGAGGTGCTCGAGCTCGTCTCGGTCGAAGTCCCGACACCAGGGCCGGGTGAGCTTCTGGTCCGTGTCGAGGCGGTCGGGGTGACCCTGCCGGTGGTGCGGAAGGTACGTGAGCAGCGCGAACCGATCGCGTTGGGAGGCGAGGTCGCGGGCGAGGTGGTCGCGGTGGGCGAGGGCGTCGACCGATACGCGCCCGGCTACCGCGTGACCGGCCTGGTGTTCGGACACGGCTACGCCGACTACGCCCTGCTGTCGGCGGCCATGGCGTCGCCGATTCCGGACGGTGCGTCGGCGGTGGACGCGGTCGCGCTGGTGCGCAGCGGCCTGGTGGCGCTCGGTGCGCTCAGTGCCGCGTCGCCCCGGGAAGGGGAGTCTGCCCTGATCACCGCCGCCGCGAGCGGCGTCGGCCACCTCGCGGTCCAGTTGGCGCGGGTCCGTGGCGCGGCGCGGGTGGTCGGCGCGGTGTCGGATCTGGCGAAGTCGGAGTTCGTGCGGGAACTCGGAGCCGACGACGTGGTCGAGTACGGCCAAGAGTCCTGGGGCGCTCCCGCCGACTACGTGCTCGACGCCGTCGGCGGCAATCTGCTCTCACCCGCGATCGCGGCGCTGGCCCCCGGCGGCCGGTTGGTCGCCTACAGTTCCGGCGGCGGCACCATCCAGGCCTACGACCTGCTCGTCGGCGCGAAATCCGTCATCGGCTTCCAGATGGCCCGCATAGCGCGAACCCAACCGGACACCTACGACCACTGGCGCCAGGAACTCTGGCAGTACTTCGCCTCCGGCCAACTACGCCCCGCCGTGCACGCCGAGTATCCCCTCGAAGAAGCCGCCACCGCCCACGCCGTCATCGAAGCCCACGCCAACCTCGGCAAAGTCGTCCTCATCCCCTGAGACGGCCGCGAGTGGCACATGGTTGCGGCATTTCGCGACTTGGGTTCAAGGGTTGGGTGCAACACCGGGTAGTGGGAAGGGTGTTGTGTGGCTCAGTGTGGGTGGTCGCGGTCGGTGCGGGAGGCGTTTTGGGTTTTGGTTGGCGGGGGTGTTGGTACTAGCGATGCTGGTGTGCGGGTTGGTGCGTCAAGTGGGACGGGGTGGCGGTGGTTCGCCGAGACCGGTGGGGTGAGGCCGTGTCCGCCTGGTGTGAGGAGGGCGGGTCCGCGGCCGCGGTTGAGTTTCGCCGAGCGGGAAGAGATCGCGGTCGGTGTCGCGGCGGGTGAGTCGATCCGCGCGATCGCGCGTCGGTTGGGTCGGGCGCCTTCGACGGTGTGGCGGGAGATTCGTGCGGGTGGCACCAGGAGCAGGAGTGATTCGGCGGGGCGGGCACGGTACCGGCGTAAGCACCGTTTCGGGGCCGCCCAAGACGGGCGCGCACTATCGAGCCACGCTCGCCCAAGCCCGCGCCGAGGCCCGCGCGCGACGGTCACGGCCGGGCAAGCTGGCCGGTAACCAGACACTGCTGGCACAGGTGCAAGATCTGCTGACTCGCCGCTGCAGTCCTGAGCAGATCACCGGCCGGCTGTGTGTGGAGTTTCCCGGCCGCCCGGAGATGCAGGTGTCCCACGAAACCATCTACAAAGCCCTGTATCTGCAAGGCCGCGGCGCGTTGCGCCGCGGCCTTGCCACCTACCTGCGCACCGGCTGGGCGCTGCGCAAACCCCGCGCGAGCGTCGAGCGACGCGGTCGCCGCCCGGCATCCTCAGCATCAGCCAGCGTCCCGCCGAGGCCGAAGACCGCGCCGTGCCCGGGCATTGGGAAGGTGACCTGATCATCGGCGCCAACCAAGCCAGCGCGATCGGAACTCTGGTCGAACGCCGCTCGGGATTCGTGATCCTGCTGCACCTGCCCGCCGACCACACCGCGGAATCCGTCGCCGCGGCAACCATCACGAAGATGTCGCAACTGCCCGCGATCCTGCGGCGCACCCTGACCTGGGACCAGGGCAGCGAAATGGCGCAGCACGCCACCATCACCACCGCCACCGGCCTGCAGGTCTACTTCTGCGACCCCCACTCACCCTGGCAACGCGGCACCAACGAGAACATCAACGGCCTCCTGCGCCAATACTTCCCCAAAGGCACCGACCTCTCGGTCTTCCCCGCAGGCTACCTCGACTACGTCGCCACCGAACTCAACACCCGACCCCGCAAACGCCACGGCTACCACACACCCGCCGAAATCTTCAGTGACATACTCACCGAAACAGACACTGTTGCATCCACCGCCTGAATCCACCCGAGAAGCCGTCTCCACCATGTGCCACTCGCGGGGGAGTGGGGTTGGGGTGCCGCGTAGACTCTGTTCCTCGTGAGTCTCACCTTGGGAATTGTCGGTCTGCCGAACGTCGGGAAGTCGACGCTGTTCAATGCGTTGACGAAGAATGACGTGCTCGCCGCGAACTACCCGTTCGCGACCATGGAGCCGAACGTCGGCGTGGTTCCGCTGCCCGATCCGAGGCTGAACAAGCTGGCCGAGATCTTCTCCTCCGAGCGGATCGTGCCCGCCACCGTGTCGTTCGTCGACATCGCGGGCATCGTGAAGGGCGCTTCCGAGGGCGCGGGCCTGGGTAACAAATTCCTCGCCAACATCCGTGAGGCCGACGCCATCTGCCAAGTGGTGCGGGTGTTCGCCGACGACGACGTGGTGCACGTCGACGGCCGCGTCGACCCGGGCGCCGACATCGAGGTGATCGAGACCGAGCTCATCCTGGCCGACCTGCAGACCCTGGAGAAGGCGGTCGTGCGCCTGGAGAAGGAAGCCAAGGTCAAGAAGGACCGCAAGCCGGTCGCCGACGCCGCCAAGGCCGCGCAGGAGATCCTCAACGGCGGCACCACCCTGTTCGCCGCGGCCGGCAAGGTGGACACCGAGCTGCTGAAAGAGCTCTCGCTGCTCACCACCAAGCCCTTCCTCTACGTCTTCAACGCCGACGAGTCGGTGCTCACCGACGAGGCGAAGGTCGCCGAGCTGAAAGCCTCCGTCGCCCCCGCCGACGCCGTCTTCCTCGACGCCAAGGTGGAAGCCGAACTGCTCGAACTCGACGAGGAATCCGCCATCGAACTCCTCGAATCCATCGGCCAGACCGAACCCGGCCTGCACGCCCTTGCCCGCGCCGGCTTCCACACCCTCGGCCTGCAGACCTACCTCACCGCAGGGCCGAAAGAAGCCCGCGCCTGGACCATCCACCAGGGCGACACCGCCCCGAAGGCCGCAGGCGTCATCCACACCGACTTCGAACGCGGCTTCATCAAGGCCGAAGTCGTCGCCTTCGACGACCTCGTCGAAGCGGGCTCCATGGCCGCCGCCAAGGCCGCGGGCAAGGTCCGCATGGAAGGCAAGGACTACGTCATGGCCGACGGCGACGTGGTTGAGTTCCGTAGCGGATTAGCGTCTGGAAGTAAGAAGTAATCGGTCGCGTACCAGGAAGGCTCGACCATGGCCGAGAGCACGACTGAGAACCTGTTCCGTGAGTTCTATGGGGCTTCGGAGTTCATCGAGAAGCGCGACATCCCGAAAAAGTTCGGCTTCCAGTCTAAACGGAAGGGATCAGATGATGACGGTTTCCCAGACTTCTTCAAAGATATGGGGCAGTGGCTGATCGTTGTCGAAGCCAAGTCCGGCAAGCCGGGGTCGAAGTCGGATCACACCGCCGCCGAGGTTGACGTGCGGAGCTACATGGCGAACAACGCAGTGCCGCATACCGACATCGTCGGCATCGCAGTGTCGGGTCAGACCCGGGAGTCGCTGCGAGCAACTCACTTCTTTCGCAAAGCCGGAACGGAGGAGGTCGAGGAGCTCGACGACCTGCAGAGTCTAGTAAGCCTGGACACTCTGACGAAGCGGTATGAGGCAGCAGCTCATGGGGACCCTTTGTCGGATGCCGAGTTGCGGCGATTCCTAGTGCGGCTCAACGAGCGGTTCCACAAGGATTCTAGGGTGCGCGACACCGAGCGCTCACTGTTCTTCTCAGCGTTGATGATTGCGCTCGATGACCAGCAGTTTCGAAACGTCTATAAGTCTCAGGGTGTCCCAGAAGACGAGCGGTTGGTAGAGGCTCGGTACCTGAACGACCAGATTGTGGCCGCCGTTAAGCGTCAGCTGTCCAAGAAGGTCAACAGCAAATCGAAGCAGATCGACTGGGAGGACCGCTTCGCGTTCGTTAAGACGGTAGATATCCCGCTCGACGAGTACAAGTCGATCATCCGTGACATCGACGAGCGAGTCCACCAGCCGTCGAAGCGTACGGTAAAGCGCGACATCCTCGGGCGCGCGTACAAGATCTTCCTGTCGCGTGCAGGGAAGGTGGATAACAAGAACATCATCCTGACTCCCGACCACATCAAGACTTTGATGGTCGACTTGGCCAGGCTTGAGCGCGATGATGTAGTTCTCGACACATGCATGGGGTCCGGCGGGTTCCTCATGGATGCAATGGAGCAGTTGGTCGAGAAGGCTCATGGGGACGAAAAGCGGATCGAGCACATCCACGAACATCAGTTGATCGGAATGGAACTCGATCCAATCCTATTCGCGCTGGCTTGTTCGAACATGTTTCTGCACGGTGATGGACGATCTAATCTTCTTTTCAGGGATTCGCTCATCATGCGTGCCAAGACGTTCGCGGTGAGCAAAGCTGACAAGAAGCTACGCGACTACGTGAAGGGTTTGCAGCCGACCAAGTGCGTCATCAACCCGCCGTACGAGAACGACAACCCGATCAACTTCACGATGTCGGCGATTGAGTACCTGGAAGAAGGCGGTCGGCTCGTAATCATCATGCCGAACAACACGCTATCGAAGGGCAGCAACCAGAAGGCGGCTCGAGCGATTCTCTCGAGAGCCCGGCTTGATTTTGTGCTGGACATGCCGCAGCAGTTGTTCTTCGAGCAGGGGCGAGGAGTGAAGACCTCTATCTTCGGCTTCACTAAGACAAGTAACGGGCACGAACACGATGCCTTGGTAACGTTCGTCAACTTGGAAGACGATGGGCACGAAGTGCGCGTCGGTCACGGCCGCCGAGACACTGGTCGATGGTCTGCGATCGCGTCGCGTGTCGCAGGGGCGGTTCGTGACGGCGTGGAAGACGAGGCGACGCGCTCGTGGCGGGCGAGGGTCTTCGATGACAAAGGAACATTGCATGCGCGTGGGGTTCGCCCTAACCCGTGGCCGCAGACCGAATCGCACGACTTGGACGCCGCGATTGCCGACTGGCAAGAGGCCCGGGCGCAGCGCGAGGAAGCACAGAGCACCATGGTTGACATCCTGACGGCTGCTGGGATCGGTGGATTCGATGCCTGAGTGGCCGGCGATACCCCTTCGTACGCTCGTTGTTCAGCATGAACCGGCACTCGTCGTCCCAGCAGCTGACGAAACGGTTCGCTTCGCAGGAGTTCGTTGGTATGGCGCTGGCCTGTTTATCCGAGAGGAACGACAGGGCTCAGAGGTCAAGGGCAAGTGTTACGCGCTGAAGCCGGGAACGTTGATCTACAACCGATTATTCGCTTGGAAGCAGTCATTCGCGGTAGTCAGTGACGACTATCAAGGCGTGGTCGTCTCAAACGAGTTCCCCCAGTTCGACGTGGATACTTCTAGGGCCACGCCGGAGTTTTTGGCTCTCTGCTGCTCGTCGCCTTCCTTCGCCGAAAAGGCGTTGGGCCAGTCCACAGGTTCCGCAGCTGTAAGTCGCAACCGCCTTAAGGAAGCAGACTTTCTTGGGCTTGCCATTGAGTGTCCGCCGATACCGGTACAGGCGAAGGTAATCGAGGTGATAGCTGCCGTTGACCAGTGCGTTCAAGCGTTGGGCGCCGAGGAGTCCTCACTCAGGACTCTGTTGGCTGCGGCGCGACAGTCGATGCTGTCGGCCGCTCCAAAAGTCCCGCTGAGCTCAGTCTGTTCACTCGATGCGACGCTCGTCGACCCGAGAAGCAACGAGTATGCCGACCTACCGCACGTTGGTGTGGACGCCATTGAGAAGGGTACGGGTCGGATCGCCGACGTTCGAAGTGCTCGGGAGGACGGTGTGATAAGCGGCAAGTACCTCTTCAGTGCTCATGACGTGGTCTACGCGAAGATTCGTCCAGGTCTACGGAAAGCGGCGCTTCCTGGATTCGTTGGACTGTGCAGCGCTGATGTGTACCCGCTTGCTCCTCGTGCCGGAGTTCTACCCGAACTCCTGCGTGAAGTTCTACTTGAGGACAGTTTCACAAACCATGTGACCACGCTATCGACGCGCCTGAAGATGCCGAAGGTGAACCGCAAGGAGTTGTTCTCAAGCGTCGTCGCTATGCCTTCGACCGACGACGAAAGGAAGCGGGTGGCGACGGCACTAGAGGGAATTCGCAGGCAGCTCGACGCGGTCGTACGAGAGGCGGACCAACTCAAAACTACGCGTGCGTCCTTGTTGGACGCATTGTTGACGCGAAAAATTGAGGTTTCGATTTAGCGGCCGCTCCCTCCTGGTGTGTCCAATCAGGTATGCTCTATCCGCGGGATGTGTGCCCCTTTGTCTGCCGTCAACGTCATTGAGTTAGTATTAGAAACTTTCTCAAGTAAATCAACTTCGATTCACTCCGTTCGCTGCATTGATGAACTCATTCGAATGGGGTCTTAGGCGAGTCTGCAAGGATGGATGATATTGCCTGACTAGAATCGGTGGCGAGCGTATCTTGGAATTAGTTTTTGTCTTCGGCAACGCAACAGCTTGGTCGCCGAACCGCGGGTTGATCGCCTTTCAGTGAATAACAGGGGTCTGATCAATGTCGTCATCTAAGAAAGCTCCGAGTCATTATGATTGGGTCGAGCAGCAAGGTATAGTTAGCTCGTGATTGCCGCGGTTGTCTTTGATGTCGGAGAGACGCTGGTCGACGAGACTCGGGAGTATGGAACGTGGGCGGACTGGCTTGGCGTGCCCAGGCATACGTTCGCGGCGGCGTTTGGAGCTGTTATCGCAACCGGTCTCGACTACCGGGAGACGTTCCAAATCTTCCGTCCTGGGTTCGATCTGGACGAGGAACGGCAAGCACGAGCTGACGCGGGGCAGGCTGAGTGGTTCGGTGAGGATGACCTCTATCCCGATGTGCGACCTGCGTTGTCGAAGCTGCGGGAGATGGGGATTTGGGTCGGGATTGCCGGGAATCAAACAGTGCGCGCGGGGACTTTGCTCCGGGGGCTGGACCTGCCCGCCGACTTCATCGCTACCTCTGATGACTGGGGTGTGCAAAAGCCTTCGCTCGAGTTTTTCGCCAAGGTTGTCGAGGCGGCGGGCCGACCGGCGGAAGAGATCATCTACGTCGGTGACCGCATCGACAACGATGTCGCTCCCGCGAAACGAGCCGGAATGCGGACGGCCTACCTTCTGAGGGGTCCGTGGGGGTGGATCCACCGCGGCAAGAAGGAAGTCGCTGATCTGTCCGATTGGCAGATCAGCGACCTCAACGAACTGGCGAACATCGTGGTGGCAGAGAATTCTGCTGGCTAGCCGACCAAAGAATTGACGGTCGTATGCCAGTCGTACAACCGGGCGTCGAGCTCTCGGACCGAGGGCAAGGAATCCCACTGTGTGAGCGTTTGGCGCACGGCCTTGATTCGATCCAGCGCAGTCGCGTACCAGTTGCTCGCGAGTAGATCCAAGGCTTCCTCGAGGTATCGGCACGCCTGCTCGGGGTTCTTCTCCAGCACGGCTGCGGCGGCCGCGTCGGCGAGATAGACCGACCTTTGCTTCGCATCCGCATCGGGTAGGACGCTGAGTACTTCCTCCAGGGTCTCGCGCGCTTCGCGGCCTCGGCCGGCGAGGATGAGCGTGTTTCCTTTGAAGCCTGCGAGCCTGACTGGAGAAAACCAGTCGAACCACTCTGGTGACGGATGTGAGTTGCTGTCATGTTCGCCGTAGATTTTCTCGGCGTGATGGATGAGGGCAAGCGCCCGGCGTGGATCACCTAGCCGAGTTTCGACCTCTGCCTCGACAGCGTCCAGCCAAGCCATCGTCTCGGAGTTGGCGTTGCCCCTGCTCGCGAAAGCCCTTGCGGCACGCAGTCGTTCCCGAGCCTCCTCGGCGCGAGTTGCGTCGCCCGAGAACGCTGGTGCGAATGCCATGTGCGCGAGCGCGGCCGCGCCTAGAAGCGAATCTCCGGCTTCGTGCGCAGCTTGAAGTGCGAGTACGAGACTCGGTTGCGCGAGCTCGGGCTGTTGTAGATCGAAGAATCCCAAGCGCCCGGCCAGCAGACTCGATTCCGAGACGGCTCGTGCCAGAACCGTCTTGGCCGCGCCCGATACCCGCGGCAAGAGCTCGAGTCCGAACTGAGCATGCTCGGCGACAAGGCGGTGCAGGCGGGCCGCTGGGGTCGACCAGTACAGGTGGCGATGGGACGCTGTGATCGCGGCGAATTCCTTCGCGACCGAAGCTGGCAGGAGTGATGCGGCTACGCCGAAACCTCTGTGCGCAAACGGAAGTGCGTGCCTGTCCGCGAGCTTCTGACCTGCACGTGAATCGCTCTCCGCTTCCGTCCACGGTGGTGAGAAGCCCAACTCGGTAACCGGCCGCTTGAAGAGCGCCTCCAGTGCCGCCGCGTGGTCGGGGTGTGGCCACGGCGGATTCGCGGATTCCCACCTACGGACCGTTCGGCTGGCGACCTCGATGCGTAGTCCGATCTGACGCGCAGCTTCCGTCACAGCTTCCGCGAGTGCTGTTTGGGATCGAAAGCCGAGCGCCTGCCTGGCCGCGCGGAGTGAAGCGTTCCCTGTCGATGCCATAGGGGCCAGGTTAGTCCACGTAGGGGCCTCTCCCGCAAGGGAATTGCGTATGAAAGTCCTATTGATGTCCCCTCACATGGCCTTTATGCGGACGTTGATTTTTGCGAATCTCAGGAGAGATCTACAGCTGCCGCTCAGCGGAAGCGATGCTCATCCGAGCCGCGGCTGGCCAAAGTCAACGGGAGGGAAGACGGATGGTGGAACAGGATGTCGGCTTGTCAGGAGATGCCCGGCCGCGAATCACGGTCAGCATGTGCGGCGCCGCTTACGCGCGCGGAGTGACCGGCCCCATCGAGCAGGTCATGTGCCTGCTCTGTCAGCGGATGGTGCCAGTGATCGATGGGCGGATCGGGGAGCACCGTACTGATGGGCCGGATACGTGCACATGGACCGGTGTGGAGGTCATCGATGACCGGCCTGCAGAACTGAGGGGAGGTGTGCGTTGACGTCGACCGGTCGCCCCCGGGCCATCGGATTCTTGCGGACGGATATCGCAGGCTCGCATCAGAAATGGTTGGAGACGACAATGCGGAGCTTGGCCAAGCGGCTCGGTTACGACTTGTGCAAAACGATTGCGCTGTCGGCGAAGACGGATGATCCGGTCGGGTTGTTGCTCGATCAGGTCGAGCGGAGTCAGGCGGAGGCGGTCATCGTGCCGGGGCGCGTGCATCTGGATGGTCACATCGAGCGGGTGATGCGGCGGGCCGATGTCATCTTCGATGCCGATGACGTGGAGGCTCGCTGGCCGATTACAGCTGTGATCGATAGGTGGCGTCCCTGACTCCGATTCTTTGTCGGGCTACCGCTTCGCCGTCGGACCACACCGCCCGCCGAAGCGAGCGGATCGGGGAGACCGGCATCCACCACGTCCATCACCGTGGGCAGTAAAGCGGCACGCATCGCATGACCCACACACCAGTTGTGGTGAGTGCGATCCGGTTCGTCATGCTGCCGAGAACTTCGCGGCAGATGCGTGCCGAGGGCGCAGGTCGATCGGCAGGCCGTCGTCGGGGGTGGGGCCGGCGCACCAGGTGAGTGGTACCTGGTAGTCGGCGGGAACGGTCCATTCGTACCGCAGCAGCATTCGGTGCATGATCGACTTCACGGTCATTCCTCCTCTTCACCCCGGGCACCGCGCAGGCCGCCGCGAAGTTCGCCGGTTGACCTCATCGGCATGAGCGCACACTGCGGTTCGCCAGAGCCAGTCGGGTCGGAACGTCAACTCTGACCCTCTGCATAGAAGTAGTGAAGCCCGCACATCGCTGTTGGTAGAGAATCTGCTGAGCCCTCATCCGGGTATCCCAGGAGGGACTCGGCCGTACCGCGGGGCTGCGCGCTGAACGGTTCGGTCGGCGCGGTATGCGGCTGAAGCGGCTCGCCGGGAGATCGGCCATGGCCGGGCTGCTCTCGACCCGCGTGGTGGCCTACCCTTCCACAGCGGACGACCACCGCAGTCGCCGGTATGGTGCGCGCGACGGCCGTGGAGATGAGGCGTGATGACGAGGGAAGAAGGCTTCGATCGTCGGATCGAACCGTTCCGGACGGAGCTGCTGGCGTACTGCTACCGGATGTTGGGCTCGGCGCACGACGCTGAGGACCTGGTCCAAGACACGTATCTGCGGGCGTGGCGGGCGCGGGAGCAGTACGACGAAACGCGTAGCTCACTGCGCACCTGGCTCTACCGGATCGCGACCAACGTCTGCCTGACCGCGCTGCAGACTCGCGGCGGCCGACCGCTGCCATCGGGACTGGTGGCCGCGGCGGATCCGCTCGGGCCGTTCGTGCGGGGAGAGCACGCCGCCTGGCTGCAGCCCTTACCGGATTCGTTGCTGGACAACGCCGATCCGTCCGCGACCGTGATCGATCACAGCAGCCTGCGCTTGGCATTCGCTTCCGCCCTGCAGCACCTGTCGGCGCGTCAGCGCGGTGCGCTGATCCTGCGTGAGGTGCTCAGCTTCTCCGCGGCCGAGACGGCGGAAATTCTCGGCACCACCGTCGTATCGGTGAACAGCTCCCTGCAGCGGGCGCGGACCCGCCTGAAAGAGATCGGGGTCGGGTTGGAACGGGTCCGCGAACCGTCCACGACCGAGCAGCGCGCCTGGGTCGAGCGCTACATGACTGCGTTCGCGCGCGCCGACATCGAGGGCCTCAAGCGTCTGCTCACCGAGGACGTGATTATGGAGATGCCGCCGATGCTCAACTGGTTCTCCGGCCGCGGCAACTACGGCCTGTTCATGGAATGGGTCTTCGAGGCGGCCGGGAAGGACTGGGTTCTCCAGCAGGTCGCCGCCAACGGGGGCCAACCCGGATTCGCCGCCTATCAGCGCGTCGGTGGCCGGTACGAACTGCACACGCTGCAGATCTTCACAGTCACCGCCGAGGGCATCAGCCGGAATTCGGTGTTCCAGGATCCCGAGATTTTCGCGGCTTTCGGCCTGGCGGCCCGACTCGATGCCTAGACCCGAGAGTTTCCTTCCAGCGGCGCGATGAGTTCTGATGCCGCCGCCGGTATGTATTCCCGAGGTCGCCGGAACACTGCAGGCGATCCGACCACCAAGGGAGACTCCGATGTCGAACCATCGCGCCGCAGACGAGGCCGCGATCCAGGCCGTGCTGGCTGATTCCTACAAGGCGTGGGAGGCAGGCGACGCCGACGCCATGGTCGCCAACTACACCGTGGACGCGACTGCCATCATGGCGGGCTCGCTCCGCGACAGTCGTGAGGTGATCCGCCAGAGCATGGCGCTGGCCTTCGCAGGGCCGCTCGCGGGCAGCTCAACCTACAACAAACAGCTCAGCGTCCGCTTCATCGGCGAGGATGCCGCGATCGTCATCAGCGAATCCGCCATCCTGTTCGCCGGCGAGACCGAAGTTCCCACCGACGAGCGCAAGGTGAACGCGACGTGGGTCCTCGAGAAGCGCAACCATCAGTGGCTGATCGCCGCCTATCACAACAGCCCGGTACTGGCGCCTTCCCAGTGAGCCGCGGCGTGAACCAGCCACCGCACTGACTGGACGGCCCTCATCCGCCGATGTGGATGAGGGCCGCCCGTCGCAGGGTGTATCGCGCCCTCGCGCTCTCCTGTGGGTTCGACCTCTCGCCGGAGGGCGCCACGTTCTTCCAGAACCAAGCTACGGCCGCGGCTTCACCGCTACCCACCTGGTGAACTGGTTGGTCACCGCGCTGTACGGGCTCCGGCGGGAGGACCGGGAGGCACGTGCCGCGATGGTGTGCGAGTTCGCCGAGAGTAAGCCGCCGGAGGGCGTCCCTGGGCAGGCCGCCACGGTCATCACCCCGGTACGCGCCGATCGCCGCGGCGATGTCCGCGTTCATGTGTGCGTTCCAGCAGGCGAGCCGGAGCACCCCGTATCCAGCCCGCTAGCCGGTTTCGATGAGCGCGCTATGCGGCTACTCGAGACTGGTGGTAGGGCTTGATCCGGGCCAGGATCGAGTCTCGGTGCCCGGTGGGGGCTACCTATGGCCGTCGGCGGCCGCGGTGAGTCGGTAGGCCAGGACGCGTACGGCGTCTTTGAGGGTGTCGGGGTGTTCGATGACGAACGGGCGATTCAGGCCGGCGAGGACTGGGGGAATCCAGTCGAGTTGTTCGGCCCGGATTCCGACCCGGACCCACGGGCGGGTGTCGGCCGGCGGTGAATCGATCTCGTGCATGGTCGCGATCGTCGCGGGGAGCACCGGGCGGACCTGGCTGAGCGTGCCCTGCACTCGGATGGATACCTCGTGCTGGTAGGGCGCCGTGGCAAGTGCGGACAGCAGGTGAGCTGCCGGCTCGAATCCGGTGGGCGGAGTGAACGTTCCGGGCAGTGTGGTCACCGCGGTGATGCGGTCCACCCGGAACTGGCGTAGTTCGTCACTGTTGCAGTCCTGCCCTGTCAGGTACCACCGGCCGGAGTGGTCGACGAGCCCGTAGGGGTGCACGGTCCGCTCGCTGGGCCGTCCGTTTCGGTCGGTGTACCCGATTGCGACCGGTCGGCGCTCGCGGGTGGCCTCGGCGAGGCGGAGCAGGACGGCGGTCTCGACAGCGACTTCCGGGCGAGCATTGGCGGTGAACTCGACGGTGTTGATCAGTGCGTCCAGCCGGGCCGTCAGGCGGGTGGGCAGGATGCGGCGGAGTTTGGCCGTCGCGCTGTCGGCTGCGCGGGCGGAAGCTGTCGATCGGTCGGCGCCGCGGTTGGTGAGGAGTCCGAGTAACACCGCCACCGCCTCGTCGTCGGTCAGCATCAGCGGCGGCATTCGGTACCCAGGGGCGAGCTGGTAGCCCCCGTAGCGGCCCCGAACCGATCGGACGGGGATATCCAGGTCGGTGAGATGGGTGACGTATCGCCTGACGGTGCGTTCATCGACGCCGAGCCGTCCGGCCAGTTCACCGACGGTATGGGTACCGCCGGCCTGCAACAGCTCGAGCAGGGCCAGCACTCGGGCGGTGGGGCGCGTCATCGGGAAATTCTCGCATCTATACCGGGCGGAAACTGTCCGGTATCGACTCTACCGTGGCATGCGGCGGCGGAACTTCCGCCGCATCCGACAACAGGGAGTACGCGATGAAACTCGTCTCGATCCGTCTGATCACCGATGACATCCACCGGTTGGTCAGCTTCTATCAGCACGTGACCGGTGTCGAAGCCACTTGGGCTACACCGGATTTCGCCGAGATCGTCACGCCAGCCGGCACCCTAGCGATCGGAAGCACCCGCACCGTGGCGCTGTTCGCGGCAGGCAGCGCGCGCCCAGCCGACAACCACACCGCGATCATCGAATTCCTGGTCCCCGATGTCGATGCCGATTACCGGCGGTTGCGGGATGCGGTCGAGGATTTCGTCAACGAGCCCACGACGATGCCGTGGGGGAACCGGTCGTTGCTGTTCCGCGACCCCGACGGCAACCTGATCAACCTCTTCACACCGGTCACCGCGCAAGCCGTCGCAAAGTTCGCCTTTTGACATCCGCTCATCGGCATGAGCGCGCACTCGAGTTGACTGGAGCCAGACGCGTGAAGCGGCAGGGTAGGCGCGACCGTCCGCGGTCGACCGCTGGATACCACGCAGCAGAGGTCATTCGGTTCCGGAACGCGAGCTGAGGGGGTGAGCAGCGCGTTTGACGTGCAGATTTCGACGGCGACGTGGTCGAGTTCCGCTTCAACGTCTGACGCTCTGTGGAAGCTGATTTCGATCGAGGCGGAGAAACCAGTCGGTCGAAAAAGCCACCGTCGGCACACCCACCAGTTCGGGCAGGCACATCGCTGGCTATGTGACGGACTCGCCCATTCGCTCCGCCTGGCCAGGGCCACAACCAACTCACCGAACTCCACTCGAATCGGCTGAAGGCGCCGTCCTCGACCGCTTGGGGGCTCTGCCTTCCGTGTTCGGCGCCAGACGAAGACTCATGCTGGTGGCGACTCTGTTGAGCGCCCGGTAGGACGTACCGGGCGGCCGACTCGCGGGGGTCCCGGGGGTGACAGGTGAACCTCGATCAGTGATGGACGGCTCCGCCCGATCCGCGCTGCGGCTAGACGGGCTGGCGGGTTTCGTCGAGACCTGCGATGCCCTCGGCGAAGCTGACGGTGGGCTCGTACTTCAGCTCGTGGCGGGCCAGGGTGATGTCGTATCGCCTCGGCAGGGCCAGGAATTCGATCTCGAATCGGGTCAGTGGCGGACGCCCGGGTAGCGGCAGGGTGGACCAGAGCCATTCGGCGGCACGGGCGAGGGCGAATAGCGGCCCGGACGGGACCGACCGAGTCGGCATCGACGCACCATGCGCAGCGAGTACGCCGGTCAGAAACTCGTGGACCGGCATCGGCTCGGCGTTGGTGATGAGATACGTGCCGCCGGGCGTGCCCTCGCTCAGCGCGGCGGCGACAGCGGCGGCAACGTTGTCGACGTGGACATGTTCGAAACTTGCCCTGCCGTGGTCGATCAGGGGCAGCCTGCCGGCGCGGGCGCGGGTGGCCAGGTCGGCCAGCTGCCCCGAACCCGGACCCCAGATGAAGGTGGGCCGCAGCACGATCGTCTCGATCACATCCGCGTGCGCGCGGATCAGGTGTTCGGCGGCGAGTTTCGCTTGGCCGTAGCGCGAGCTGGGCACGGCCGGGGTGGGCTGGGATTCGGTGATGTCGAGCAGCGGCCGACCGTCCTGCAGCACCGATTCACTGCTGATATAGACGAATCGGCGTACACCGTGCCGTACGGCCGCAGCCAGCACATCGCGCGTGCCCTCCACGATCGCCTCGTCGAGGGCACGCTGAGGAGCCCACGTCGACACCAGCCCCGCGGCATGAACGACGACGTCGATCCCGGCCAGCCGATCTTCCCAGGCCGCCACGTCCTCGAGGCTGCCCGGCACGACGGTTGTATGCGGAATGCGCCTGCCCGTGCCCCGGACCAACGTCGATACGTCGTGTCCGTCGGCCACGAGCCGATTCACCACGCGTCGCCCCAAAAACCCGGTAGCACCCGTAAGCAGCACGTTCATCGCTATCTACCCTTCTCGAAAGTAACTTGACCAGTCATCATAGTATGATCGTAGCTTGACCGGTCGGCATAGTATTCTGGAGATATGCCTCGTCCTCCATCCGATTCCCGGCCGCGCCTGGTAGCGGCCGCCCGCGAGTTACTGCAACGCCAGGGCTATCAGGCCACAGGGCTCAGTGAGATCGTCGCTGCCAGCGGCGCCCCTCGGGGCTCGCTGTACTACCTGTTCCCGGGCGGGAAGCAAGAGTTGGCGGTCGCGGCGATCGAGGAATCCGCGGACGAGTTCACCCGGTTGATTCGGGAAACTGCCGCCCGCGCGCCGGACGTGCGCTCCTTCTGTGAGCAATTCGCCCTGCACTTGAGCCGCGGACTCGTCGAATCGGGCTATCTGGGCGGGTGTCCGGTCAGCACGGTCACCCTCGATTCCGCTCCGCGCTCCACCGCGCTCACCCTCGCCTGCCGTGACGCCTATCGGCAATGGCGCACCGCGCTGACCGAGGCGCTGGTGCAGTACGGCATCCCGGCGGCGCGCGCCGAACGGCTCGCGGCACTCATGCTGTCAGCGGTCGAGGGTGCCATGATCATCGCTCGTGCCGAATGCTCCACCGTTCCGCTGGACGACATCCACCTCGATCTGGCCGCTCTCGCGATCGCAGCCACGGATTCGGCTGGGACCCAGACCTCCAGGGCGACCGAAGGATAAGCTTCGGGAACTCCAGATCCTGTCGTGCGTCTTAGCCGAATTCGCTTTCAGGTCAGAGAAGTTCGGCGCGATAGGCTGGCGGTCATGAAGCGGCCAGACCTGAGCTCTCCGCCGACCTATGATGAAGCGCTGCGAATCGCGCGCGATCTGGCGCGGGATCCCGACACTCTCGTCCCATACGCCCACCAGGGGCTTCAGAATGCCCGCTACGGGCAAGGTTTCGCGTTCTTACAGACAATCGGAACCGACCGTGGCGAGATGGACGGTTACGTCCTGGTGACCGCCGATGGTTACGGCAGCGGGCTACTGTCTGTGAGCGAAACCATCGAATCGGTAATCGCCGAACACTTGTCCCGAGCCGAACATGCCAACAGACACATCCCCGACAGCGAACTATCGGTGGCGCACCACCTGGCGCTCGAGGCCTACGACAGCGGCCTCGCACGCATAGGCGAGATACCCCGGCGCGGAGCAATCGCTCCCGAGGTAGCCGACTACGCCGAGTTCCTCCTAATCGGCTTGCGGCGCAGGGGGGCCGAGGGAGACTCGGCACGTAGCATCTTCGCTCGCAATGATTTCCTGATGCAAAGTCCGGCCGCTGGTCGTCGATACACGCAACCCTGCCCACACTGCGACCGGCCGACGATCTATGAGGAACGCTACCCCCGCGCGGTCTGCGATCACTGCCTGAGCCGCACCACCGACCGCGCCGGGCGCCGGGTCAAGGGTTTCAACACCAGTCTCAGTGGCGGAATGATCTGCTACTACGCGGATACGCTCGAGCACCCGGACGGCTCCGGCTCCCAGGAGGAATGCGTCGAGATCACCCGAACCGGTGCGTGCTTTATCGACGGACACCCCGCGACCATGCAGGAGGCACGTTTGGGCGGGATCGTCGTCCAGGTGGCGCCCCGCAAGTCGGCACGTCGGAGGTGGTTTCGGTAGGCCGAGCGATCCGTAGTGCCGGCATAGCGCGCCGACCCAACCGTCAGCGGTGACCATCATCGTGGGGTAACGGGCCGAACGCTGTGTCAGTGACCGTGTCAGGTCGGCATCAGTGCGCTGTCAGCCGCACCGGACAAAGTATGCCCATCGAACAAAACGGGCCCGGATCGACACCGGATTCGGACCACTGCCACAACGAATTTCGAAGGAGCACAAAATGTCCGCCACCCTCACCCTGACCGACCAGGACAAGGCCACCGTCCGCTCTGCCGCCTACGGCGCGGTCTCCCTGCTCGCCGCCGCCTCCGATAAGCCCCACAAGGCCGCCACCGCCGGCACCATCGCGTTGACGTCGGCGACCGGCCGGGTCGGGCACGTGCTGAACGCGAAGTCCAAGGACATCCACCTGACCGGCAGGACCGTCGCCGAGCTCGCCGACCAAGTGCTGCCGGCCCTGGCTGCCGCGGTGGCTCTGCTCGACCAGCAGGATCCCGCCGAGGCCGACAACTTCCGCACCACCGTGCTGGTCGCCCTCGAAGCCGCTGCGGCAACCAGCCGCAGCGGTCAGCCCGGCCCCGTCGTCAACGAGATGACCCGCAAGGTGGCTGCGGTTCTGCACGCCGCGTGAAAGAGCGGAGTTCACACGCAGTCGCTCGCCGAATGAATTTCCGAGATACTCTCGGCCCGTGGCTTTTCGGGAATACCGCGCTGACCGGTTCGGTCAGCGCGGTATGCGGCATTGCAGCGCGTTCGAAAGGTCAGGCCGATTGATTTTCGGGCGCCTTGCCCGACTGAACCCGGGGTTGCCGCATCTCAGCCTCCCGATGGAGTTCGCCACCGATCGTTGCTTTCGACGAGAGGCAATCGTGTACAGCCGGCGGGGGCCACGCTGGGCGGTTGCCGCCTGCGCCTGGGAGCCTGTCGCCGCCGCGCCGTAGTGGTCGTCGCGCGATAAGATTCGGCTGCCCGGTTTCCGGCTCCGGTGATCGTTGTTCAGTAAAGGGAGTCCGAGCGGATGGATCGCCGGAAGAAGGAAATCAGTCGGCGCAGTGTGTTGCTGGCGGCCGGAGCATCGATCGCACTCACCGCATTGGCCCAGCCCGCGCAGGCGGTGACGATCACGCGGAAAGTGTCCGCGGGCCCCGATGAGCCGGCGAGGCGGGCGGACCTGGCGGAACAGGCCATCGTGCAGCGGCACGTGCGCACGCTCTGGGGTCGGCCGCAGATGCGGCTGGGCACGCTCGTCTGGCCGGGGTCCTTGCTGGACCAGTCGTTCGCGCGATGGTGCTACTGGTGGCAAGCCCACCTTCTCGACTGTGCGGTGGACGCCGCGTATCGCGCCCGCACGCCCGAACGCATAGACCGGGTCGTCGCCATCGCACGCGGTATCCGTACCCGCAACCTCACCGGCTGGACCAACCGGTACTACGACGATATGTCCTGGTTGGTATTGGCACTCGAACGCGCCGACCGGCTGCTCGGCGTCCGCTTCGGCGACGCCGTCGGCGAGCTGCGAGCCGGTTTGATCGAGGGATGGAATTCGGACGTCGGTGCGGTGCCCTGGCGGTCCGGCGACGAGTACTACAACACCCCCGCGGTCGGTCCGACTGGCATCGCTATGGCGCGTTTGGGCGAACTTTCGCGCGCCGGACAACTCGCCGATTTCCTGCACACCCGATTGCGCGACACCGCCAGCGGCCTGATTCTCGACGGTGTCCATGAGCCCGGCGGACGAGTAGAGCGGACCGTCCACACCTACTGCCAGGGCGTGGCCATCGGGTTGGAAACCGAGCTGGCGCTGCGCACAGGTGAATCGGGCCATCGCAGGCGCGTGGCAGATCTCGTCGCCGCGGCGGGGGACAGGCTCACCGACGCCGGTGTGATCGCCGCGGCCTCCGGCGACGACTCCGGGCTGTTCATGGGCATCCTCGCCAGGTATCTCGCGGAAGCCGCACTGTCCTTGGGCGACACCACCGCGGCGAATATCGTGCACGCTTCCGCGCAGGCGGCCTGGAAACATCGCGCCGAGGTGGACGGGCTACCGCTGTTCGGTGTGGACTGGACCCGTCCGGTCACGGTGCCGGCGCATCCGGAAACCTTTCCCCAGTTCACCCACTCGTCCGCCGCTTCGTCGGCGAACCTGAGCAGCGATCTCTCGGTACAGCTGAGCGGGTGGATGCTGCTCGAAGCGGATCACCAGCTCACCGCCGCGAGCCGCTGAGCCCATAGGGGAAGCGCGGAGGGACTTCTACCGCTTTTACCTGGAAGAACGAGAGCAAAGCTTCAATCGGAGGTGCAACCTGCGGCCCATCGACCTCGCCCGGGAACACGGGTTGTCCGCACAGGCGATCCGCAACTACGACGACGCGGGCATTCTCCCGCCGACCGAGCGCAGCGAGACCGGTTACCGGCGCTACACGCTCCTGCACGCGCAGGCGCTGCGCGCTTTCCTGGCGTTGCGCGGTGGCCACGGGCACCAGCAGGCGATGGAGATCATGCGCGCGGCCAATCGCGGCGATACCGAGTCTGCCTACCGGCTCATCGACGGCTCCCACGTCGCGCTGCTCACCGAACGTGACACACGCACCGAGGTCGCCAAGGCCTTGGGCAGTCTGTCCACCGCGACGCCGACTCCGGTCCACGGTCGACCACTGACCGTGGGCGAACTCGCGCGCCGAATCCGCGTGCACCCGGCGACCCTGCGCACCTGGGAGACCCAGGGCATCCTGCGCCCCGAGCGTGATCGAGCAACGGGGTATCGCCGATACGGACCGGACTGCGTACGCGACGCCGAGATCGCACGACAATTGCGCCGCGGCGGCTACCCGCTGTCCCAGGTCGCGCAGTTCATCGAGTCACTGCGCGAGGCAGGCGGAGCGGACGCGTTGCGGGCTTTCCTCGACTCCTGGCAGGACCGGCTGACCGCGCGCGGCCGCAACCTGCTCGGCGGCGCGGCCCAGCTCGATACGTACCTCGCGATGCTCGAGAGCACACCCCAGGAGTGATCCATAAACCGCGGAGCCGCGGGGACTGTGTCGACTCGCCCGGTGCGGCGAGTGGGGTCCATGCCGGTCGCTAGCCGCAGTAGACCCTTGTCAGCCCGCGTTGCGGATCTGGGTCAGGAAATCCGGGTTGGTTCCGGTTTGACGGAGGCCGGTCAATAGCAGTTCGAGCGCTTGCTGCGGGTCGCGGCCCGAGAGGGTCTTGCGCAGGGACCCCGTGGCCGTGAGCTCGTCGGCGGACAGTAGCAGTTCCTCTTTGCGGGTGCTGGAGCGGTCGATGTCGATCGCGGGGAACAGACGGCGGTCGGCGAGGTGCCGATCGAGCTTCAGTTCGGCGTTTCCGGTCCCCTTGTATTCCTCGAAGATCACGGTGTCGGCGAGCGAGCCGGTCTCGACCAGGGCAGTGGCGATGATGGTGAGTGAGCCGCCGTGCTCGATATTTCGTGCGGCCCCGAGGAATTTCTTCGGTGGCGCGAGTGCTCCGGCATCGACGCCGCCGGAGAGGATGCGGCCGGACCCGGCGGCCGCCAGGTTGTAGGCGCGGGCCAGCCGGGTCAGCGAGTCCAGCAGCACGACGACGTCGTGACCCATTTCGACGAGACGTTTCGCGTGTTCGATGGCCAGTTCGGCGAGTGCGATGTGGTCCTGGGCCGGTTGGTCGAAGGTCGCGGCGGCGACCTCGGCCGGTACCGCTCGGGACAGGTCGGTCACCTCTTCCGGGCGTTCCCCGACCAGTACCAGCATCAGCTGGCATTCGGGATGATTCTTGGCGATGCCGTGCGCGATAGCTTGCAGCACAGAGGTTTTGCCCGCCTTCGGCGGTGCGACGACCAGGGCGCGCTGGCCCTTGCCGATCGGCATGACCAGATCGGTGACGCGCGTGGTCAGTTCATGCGGCTCGGTCTCCAGCCGTAGACGATCCTGCGGATAGATGGGGACCAAGTCGGCGAAGTGCGGCCGCGCCTTGGCATTTCCGGGCGGCAGGCCGTTGATCTGATCGACTCGGATCAGCGGTGCGAGTTTGGCGCCGTCCCGTTCGGGTCCGATTGCACCGGTGACGGTATCGCCGCGACGCAAGCCGTATTCGCGGACCAAGCGAGTAGGCACATGGGCGTCGTGTGGTCCGGGCAGATAGCCGTCGACGTGCAAAGAGGCGTGGTTGTGGTTGATGTCGAGAATGCCGGTGACCGACGTCGTACGGTTCTCCTGAGTTGAGCTGTCTTCTGTGTAAATAGTCTTGTCTTGCATGGCTGTTCTCCTCGAAAAAGTTATGGATGCGGCGGGCTGCCATGAATGCCGCCTACTGGAATGGCGCTCGATGCATACGCCCCAGGCACGGCTGGAATCTGTCCAATGCGTGCATGCTGCTGGGTGCTCGGCATACGAGATCGCCGTGGCGAAAGTGGACCCTTGTGGGAGGGAATTGTCACCTACATCCACAAGATGGAGACCGCCTTACTGTAGCGGCACCAGACGCAACACGCAACAGCGCCTGCTTATTCCCCTCGTGCATCGCCCGATCGCCGAGCAGGCATGGTGCGACCGGGCGCTCAGCCGCAAGGCTACTTCCAAAACCGCAGCCGTCCGTCGAGTTTCGTGTTCGGTAGCCACGCATGAAGGAGCCCGCCCACTCCGGTGCGTTCGATGCGCGCGCCGTGCCTCACGCTGCCCCGGTCGAACACTGGCAGCAGCGGATGTCAGGACCGCCGCGGCATGACCGGTCCGGTCGCACGGCATTGGCGTGGCGCCCAACCGTGGCCGAGCGGTAGGCGGCGGTGAGCGGTGCTCGGGGTCAGGCGCATATCGGCGGCATCGCGGCAACGAGATCCGCTCAGGCGCGGACCACGGCCGCTCCAATTGCGGCACAGAGGGTTTCCGGATATTGCCGGAAGCGAGATGAGCCAGTGGTGTGTAGTAGCAGGGAATGCGCAGCCGATTTCATTGCGACTTCGCGAAAGACGATGGCGGTGGCCGGAGGTGGTGGAAACGACTTCCCGGTGGTCGCAGGAATTTCAATCTTGAACGAGAATAATCGGCATGGTCGGTCGATCATTCGCCATCCGGCACCGAGTGCCGGAAATGTCGACATAGCCTGGATAGGGCGTCCTACCTCGGTCCTGCGGACCTGGGGGCTCGATGGCGAGCGAGGCCGCATTCGCTCGACCTCGTGACGAGATCGAGGCGTTCTCGACTATTGCGGTGACCATGTCGCGCGGTCGTATACTCCCTTTATGGCGGATGGATCTTCCTCCACCGAATTGCCCGAGGCGCCGGTTCTCGTAGTGCAGACGCGGGAACGCGTCTATCGGCTCCGCGCAGGAGGCGCCTATAACGTCGGTCGCGATCCGACGGCCGATATCGTCGTCTCCGATCCGCGCGTATCGTCGTTGCACGCCGTTCTGGAGCGTGGTGCGGACGGTTGGAAAATCGAGGACGCGCACAGTCTCAACGGCACATTCTTCGACGGTCACCGCGTCGATCGGATGGTGATCGATCACGACGAGACGTTCCAGCTCGGACACGCGGTGGACGGCGAAAAATTGGCTTGCTCCGTGGAAACGCCGCCAGGGCAGGAACCCGATGGCGATTCCGGCGGCGACACGATGATCGTCCCGAATCCCGGCTACACGCTCGACGACGAGGCCACGGTCACGAAGTTCGAGCCGGGCTTACCCCGGCGGGTATCACGATCGGCGCCCGCGGCGCACCATCCCAGCGCGGTGGTCCGGATAACATCGCCCACTCTCCGGATCGGACGCGCCGCGGACAACGACATCGTCGCGCACGATCTCATGGTCTCCCGCCATCACGCCGAGTTGCGGACCATCGGTACGGGCAGATACCGGATCGTCGACCTCGGCAGCCACAACGGCACCTACGTCAACGGCGCCCGCGTCGATGCCGCCGATCTCTCCGAAGCCGACTTGATCGGCATGGGGCACACCACCTTCCGGCTGGTGGGTGACGAACTGCGCGAGTTCGTCGACACCGGTGACGTATCGGTCTGCGTGCAGAACATCACCGTGCGGACACCCGAGGGCAAGGTGTTGATGGACAGCGTGCGGTTCCCCATCCCGGGTAAATCGCTCGTGGGGGTGATCGGGCCGAGTGGGGCGGGCAAATCGACACTGCTCGGCGCGATCACCGGATTGCGGCCCGCGACAGAGGGGACGGTGCTCTACGACGGCCGCGATCTGTACACCAACTACGACGAACTCCGCCACCGCATCGGATTGGTACCGCAGGAAGACATTCTGCACAACCAGCTGCCGACGCGGCGGGCGCTGCTCTACGCGGCCGAGCTGCGTTTCCCCGGTGACACGGGCCGCGAGGAGCGCGAGCAGCGGGTCGACGAGGTCCTCGACGAGCTCGGCTTGGCGCGGCACGCCGATACCCGCATCGATCGGCTCTCGGGTGGGCAGCGCAAACGCGTGAGCGTGGCACTGGAACTGCTGACCAAACCCTCCTTGCTGTTCCTCGACGAACCGACATCCGGCTTGGATCCCGGTCTGGACAAGACGGTCATGGAAATGTTGTCGGGACTGGCGCACGACGGGCGTACGGTCATCGTCGTCACTCACAGCGTCGCGAACCTCGATGCCTGCGATCGCCTGCTGGTCCTGGTGCCCGGCGGCCGTCTGGCCTATTACGGCCCGCCCGCGGAAGGGTTGCAGCAGTTCGCCGCGGGCAGCTGGGCCGAGGTGTTCCAGGCCTTCGACCGCGAGGAGGAGCGCGACTGGGCCGGTGAGTTCCGCGAGTCGCTCCGTTACGAGCGCTACGTGGCCGTCGGCCCGCCCGACGAGGTCGGCCCCGCGGAAGTGCACACACCGACGGCGCCACCACCGTCGCAGTCCAAGTTCAGCCAGCTCAGCACGTTGTGCAGGCGGTATCTCGCGGTGATCGCCTCCGACCGCAGTTATCTGGCACTGCTCGGTGTCATGCCCCTGCTGCTCGGTGGGTTGATCGCGGCCGTGCCGGCCGGTCAGGGATTCACCGGTGCGCCGGGAACGAACGTCGATGCCGCGACCAAACTCATGATCCTGGCGTTCGCGGCGTGCTTCGTCGGCACCGGCAACTCGATCCGGGAGATCGTCAAGGAACAGACGATCTATCGCAGAGAACGCGCGGCGGGATTGTCGGCCGGAGTTTATTTGATGTCGAAACTGCTGGTCCTCGGCGTGATCACCACGCTCCAAGCGGTCGTGCTCGTCCTTATCGGCACCATCGGGGTCAGTATGCCGCCCAAGGGGCTGTTCACCTCGGTCGAGCTGGAGTTGATGCTGATGATGGCGTTGCTCGGCATCTCGTCGCTGGCACTGGGCTTGCTGGTATCGGTATCGGTGAACACCTCGGAGAAGACGCTGCCGCTGCTCATCGTGCTGTCCATGGCGCAACTGGTGCTCACCGGCGGGCTGGTGCGCTTGCCCGGCACTCCCGTCCTGGAGCAGCTGGCATATTTCGCGCCGGCCCGGTGGGGGTTCGCTGCGGGAGCCGCCACTCTCGACCTCGACACTCTCTCGCCGCACGAGGGCGGGCCCGACCCGCTGTGGAAACACACCATCGGCACGTGGCTGCTCGATATGGGAGTGGTCGCCGGGTTGGGAGCCATCTTCCTCGCGCTGGCCTGGTATCGCCTCTACCAGCTGCGTCCGCGGCGCCGTGGCGCTCGCCGCCCCGCGACGATCTGACGTCTTCGCGCGCCGCGCCGATCGCCGCGCGTCCGTGGCGATGTGGCTGCACGAAGCCGTTACTCCCAGCGGCGGGAAAAGGGCATCCGGCGTTGCGGAATACTCGACGGCGTCGGACTGGTAGGCCACGCACGGCCTGGTGAGCGTTGTCAGGCGCGAGGTGATGATGCTGGTATTCGCAAGGCCGCTGCTGTCCGGGGCTCGGGTGTCTCGATGAGCACCGAGCGCTGGGTGGTGAAGCTGGACCCGCCCGCGGACGCGAGCCCGGGCCTGAAGTCGGTCATCGAACTGGGCCGCCAGACGATCCAGACCTCGGCGGATCTGCTGGCGACGGGTTCGCCTTCGCAGGCGCCGGATGTGGTGAAGTTGCTGCGCGACGAGAAGCTCGTCACCGGTGACGAGAAGAAGTCGGCCATGGCCGAGGATTACGCCAACCGCGCGCAGGAGTTCGACGACATCAAGAACGACATTCGCAAGCAAGACGACAACGTCGACTTGTCCGCCTACGGCACCTACGACATCTCCAGCGGCGCCTTCGCCGCTATGAAGCAGCATGTCAAAGATCTGCAGGCGACGCTGGACGCGGCTCCCGGAGCGAGTCCGGGCAAGCAGTACATCGCTCCGGACACAGAGATCAGGCTGGCGAACGCCGTGCTGAAGACGATCGACGATGTACACGACGAGATCGCGAAGGCCACCGACCGCGTCCAAGTGCACGCGAACAACATCGACGGCTCCGCGCCCACGTACAACCCCGCATCGGCGGGCAGCAACTACGTGCCGAGCAACTACATGCAGCGCAGTTACTCACCCGGCCCTGGCTTCGTGCCTGCCGCGACGACCGCTGATTACGCCCGCTACCAGGGCAACGTCTCGGTCGACGCCGCGATCGACGGCGCGCTCGACGCGCTCGGCATCACCGATCCGGTGGCCCGCGAGTACTGGAAGCGCGGCTACCGGGTTCTGATCGAACGGGAATCCGGCGGAAATCCGAACGCCGTCAACAACTGGGACAGCAACGCTGCCGCCGGACACGCGTCCAGGGGACTTACCCAGACCATCCCCGGCACCTTCCAGGCGTATCACGTGGGAGGAACGTCGAACAACATTCACGACCCGGTGGCCAATGTCGCCGCCAGCATGAACTACGTCATGGAACGGTACGACGTCTCCCGGGACGGCCACGACCTGCAGGCCAAGGTCCAGCAAGCGGATCCGAACCGTTCGCCGAAGGGCTACTGAGCGCGGGCCGGATGGGCCGACCGAGTTGGAATCCAACGCTGTCCTGGGGGATTCGTCCCGCTGCCCTCGAGTAGTCTCGATTGCTCGTCGGGTCGAACGGATTTCGATGACGAGTTATCTTTTCGTTCTCGGCCGGGTCGGTCGTCCGGTTCGACGGCCGAGGCAGCGATGGCGCGCTGCGTCTGGAACACTCGACCGTCGGAAAGGTTCTTTGCTGATGTTCCGTCGTTTCACGACCAACGCGCCCGCCGGGGCGTCGCCGATGGATGATCTGGTGGCAGGCGCGCTGCCGGATCGGGTGCAGATCGCGCATGAGCGATTGGCCCACCAGGACGATCCGGCGCTGCTCGAAGCATTATCGGAGCGTGAGCTCGCCGCCTCCCGCGAGTTGGCCGAGCTCGTGCGTGACTATGAACGCCACGAGAAACGGGCGCGCATCCAGGCGGCCGCCGACGCCGCGGAGCGGGTACGGCGTACGGCCGCCGAGCTGGCCGAACGGGAGGCCGCCGACTTGCTGCGGGCCGCCCAGGCGATCGGTGAGCAGCGGCACAGCAGCAGCCCGCACGCGAAAGTCGCCCGCCTGCATCAGCGCAAGCCGCGGGTGCTGGGATTGCTGGCCGGAGTCGTCGCGTTCTCGATGCTGTTCTCCGCGGTCACGGTGCAGCAGAACATCGCGCCGTCCGGCGGTGCGACCAATCCGATGTTCTGGCTGTCCTACGGTCTGGAAGCGCTGATCAGCGCGGTACTCGTCGCGCTGATGCTGTCCACCGGGGATACCGCCGAGTGGGGCGTGATCGATCGGCTGTGGCAGGTCTACACCGTCGAGGGCGTCCTGCTGACGGCGAGTATCGCGTTGAACACGTTTCCCTACATCAGGACGGGCGAGGTGGCCGGGATCGGCATCCACGCGATCGCGCCCATCATGATCGGCGTCGCGCTCGTCACCCACCGGCTCGTCGCCGAGCGATACGGGCGCGCGATCGAGCAGGCGACCGCCGCCGTCCCCGACCACGAAGATCTCCAGGAACGACTGGCGGCGCTCACCCAGGTCGGCGGCGCCGGGAACCAGATCCTGCCGAGCATCCTCATGGAGCCGACGGCTCGCCGTGCGAGCGAATCCGCCGCGACCGAGCCGCCCGCACCCGGCCGGGAGGGCTCGGGCCCCGAGGCTCCGCAGCACGGACAGGCCGCTGAGGCGGGGCAGCAGCCCGCCGCCGAAGCCCCGATCGCCACGCCCGCCGCCGCGGCGCCCGAACTCACGGAGCTGTGGCTGGCAACGACGACGCTGCCCGCGACCGAACGGCCGTCCCCGGCCGGTGCGGGCGGTCCGGGAGTGGCTGCCGCAGCCAGTCCGGACGAAGCTGTCCTGGACGCACGTCTGGCGGCGGCGGTGCGACAGACGCTCGACCGGATTCGCACCGGCAGGCAGGCGGAGCCGGGCGAGCAGTCGGTGGAGCCTTCCGTGGCTGCGTCCGAGCCGAGTGCCCCCGGATTCGCGGAGGCGGCCCACGAGCATGGTGCGCGCGGCGAGACCGCCGAAACGCATCCCGAGTCGACGGCTCACAGCGCGGCCGAGGCGGTCACCGAACATATCGCGCTCTCGGCGGCCCCCGAGGTGCACCCCGAGTCGAACGCCGTTGGCACGGTCGAGCCCACCGGGCAGGTCGCGCTCTCGGAGGCTGCCGCGACGCATTCGGAGTCGAATGGTCGTGCGCTGGAGCCGGGCATGGCCCAGCACTACGCACCCGATGGCAACGACCTCGCGCCGCGGATGGAACAGGTCACGCCGGTCGGTGCCGTGCATCCTTCTCCGGTCATGCACGAACCGGAGGCCCCAGCCGCGAGCGCGCCGCACGTTTCCAACGAACCGCAACTCACCACGCGATGACCTGAGCGGGCCGTAATCGGTTCGGCGACAGCACTATCAGCGAGTCCGGCCGACTTGGCGAGTTCGTTTACGGACCGTCCTGCCGCCCACCCGCAAACGGACGGCGTGCCGGAGCGTGGACCGTATTGCGGCGCGGCGCACCGGCCCACAGTGTCTCGGCGTGGGGCGTTTTCAGCTCTGAGCCTGCAGACTCCAGGTGCGCCCGTCGGGATCGCGGACCGTCATTTCCTTTGTGCCGTAATGGGTTGCCTCGAACGGTGCGACCACGTCGATATCGCCGTTCGGCTGGAACGCGTCGGCGTCGGTGACGGTCAGCACCAGTTGGGTGCGGGGCGTCTGGTTCTTCGGGATCTCCGCGATGAAGACATAGGGTCCGTCGCCGTTGCGGAACAGCCCGGAGTTGTGGTCGGTGGTGAATTCCGGCTCATAGCCGAGGGCTAGGAAGAATCTCGCGGTCGCGCCCCAGTTGTGCGTCTCCACGTGGACGCCCTCGATGCCCTTCGTCGTCATATCGCTTCCCTTCGGTCGCTTCGGTTGTCCGGGATGTCATCGAGATCGACGCTAGCATGCTAGCAATCTAGCGGTCCATCGATTTCTTTCGGTCGACCCGATGGCGGAATGGACGTAGCGTCGAATTCGTGAAAGTTCCCGAACACCTGCCCACGACCGCGGGCGAGCTACGTTCGGCCGGCTACCTGCCGCGTGGCGTGAAGACCGAGATTCGCGAGAACCTCCTGACGCTGCTGAGTTCCGGTGGCGACCCGTGGCCCGGCATCGTCGGGTTCGACCGGACGGTCGTGCCGCAGCTGGAACGCGCCCTGCTGGCGGGACACGACGTCGTGCTGCTCGGTGAGCGTGGCCAGGGCAAGACCCGGCTGCTGCGTACCCTGGTCGGCCTGCTGGACGAATGGACGCCCGTGATCGCGGGCGCCGAACTGGGCGAACATCCGCTCGACCCGATCAGCCCCGCCGGTCGCAGGCTGGCCGCCGAACTCGGCGACGACCTGCCCGTCACGTGGCGGCATCGCTCGGAGCGGTACGCCGAGAAGCTCGCCACGCCGGACACTTCCGTCGGCGACCTGATCGGCGACGTCGACCCGGTGAAGGTGGCCGAGGGCCGCAGTCTCGGTGACCCCGAGACCATCCATTTCGGACTCGTCCCGCGCGCGCATCGCGGCATCGTGGCGATCAACGAGCTGCCCGATCTCGCCGAACGCATCCAGGTCGGGTTGCTGAACGTGATGGAGGAGCGCGACATCCAGGTCCGCGGCTACACCCTGCGCCTTCCGCTGGACGTGCTGCTGGTCGCCACCGCCAACCCGGAGGACTACACCAACCGCGGCCGGATCATCACGCCGCTGAAAGACCGCTTCGGCGCGGAGATTCGCACTCACTACCCGCTCAGCGTGGAAGCCGAGGTCGTGCTCGTGCGCCAGGAGGCCGAGCTCGTTGCCGAAGTGGGCGACCCACTGATCGAGGTGCTCGCACGGTTCGTGCGGCAATTGCGCGAGTCGTCCGCGATCGACCAGCGGTCCGGCGTATCCGCTCGTTTCGCCGTGGCCGCGGCCGAGACGGTGGCAGCGGCGGCTTTGCGCAGGTCCGCGGTGACGGGGGAGAGCCCTGCCGTGGCGCGTCCGGTCGACCTGGAATCCGTTCCCGCCGTCTTGCGCGGCAAGCTGGAATTCGAGTCCGGCGAGGAGGGGCGTGAGCAGGAACATCTCACCCATCTGCTGCGCCGCTCGTTCTCCGAGACCGCGCGGGCATTGCTCGGTGGATTGAATCTGCGGCCGCTGGCCGAGGCGGTCGGGGACGGGCATCTGGTCACCACCGGCGAACGCGTGCCCGGCACGGAGATCCTCTCGGCGTTGCCCGAACTGCCGGTCCTGCACGAGGTGGCCGGACGGCTCGGCGTCGACGCGGCCGATCCGCCGCCACGGATCGCCTCGGCCGTCGAGTTCGCGCTGGAGGCGCTCTACCTGGCCCGGCAGATCGCTAAGGACTCCGACGACGGTCTGGCGGTGTACGGCCGATGACCGCCGCTGTTCCCGGCGAGGCATCGTGACGAACCCCGATCGCTACTCCTACGGTCCCTACCACGAGGGGCCCGATCCCTTGGCGCCCCCGCTGGACCTGCGCGAGGCACTGGACCGGATCGGTCGCGACGTGATGGAGGGCAGCTCGCCGCGCAACGCCCTGCAAGAGCTGTTGCGGCGCGGCACCCGCGGCACGCCGGGATTGGAGGAGCTGACTCGCCGGTTGTGGCAGCGTCGCGCGGAGATCGCTCGCAGCCATCGGCTGGACGGCACGTTGCAGCAGGTCCGGGAACTGCTGGAGGAGGCGCTGGAAGCCGAGCGCGGCGCACTGTTCCCCGACCCCTCCGACGATGCCAGGTTCGCCGAAGCGCAGCTGGACGCCCTGCCGTCGAGCACGGCCGCCGCCGTCACCGAACTCGCCGACTACGCCTGGCGATCGGAGACCGGCCGCGAGAACTATCAGAAGATCCGCGACCTGCTCGGCCGCGAGCTGCTGGAATCGCGCTTCCAGGGCATGAAACAGGCTTTGCGGAACACCACCCCGGAGGACGTCGAGCGGGTCAGACGGATGATGTCCGACCTCAACGACCTGCTCGCCGCCCATGCCAGGGGCGAGAACACCGAGCAGCGGTTCGCCGAGTTCATGGCCGAGCACGGCGAGTTCTTCCCCGAGAACCCGCGCGACACCGAGGAATTGATCGACGCGCTCGCGGCCAGAGCCGCCGCCGCGCAGCGCATGATGAATTCGATGACCGAGCAGCAGCGCGCGGAGCTGTCCGAGTTGATCGGCCAGGCGTTCGGCGATCCGGCGATCGCCCAGCAGGTCGCCGCGCTGGACGCGCATCTGCGGGCGCTGCGTCCCGGTGAGGACTGGAACTCCGCGCGGCGGTTCCGCGGCGAGGATCCGCTCGGCCTCGGCGCGGGCGCGCAGGCCCTGCAAGATCTCGCCGAACTCGACGCGCTCGCCGAGCAACTCGGCCAGACCTACGCGGGCGCCCGGCTGGAGGACATCGATCTGGACGCGCTGGAGCGCCACCTCGGCGCGGACGCGAGCGTGGACGCCGCGCGGCTGGCCGAACTGGAACGCGAACTGCGCAGGCAAGGCATCTTCGAACGGGCGCAGGACGGTTCGCTCCGGTTGACGCCCAAGGCTTTGCGGCGTCTCGGCGAGGTGGCGCTGCGTGATGTCGTCGGGCGCTTGCGGTCTCGGCGCGGCGAACGGGACACCGCTGCGGCCGGTGCCGCGGGCGAGCCGACCGGCGGCTCCCGGGCCTGGCGCTTCGGCGATACCGAGCCGTGGGACGTGTCGCGGACCGTGCGCAATGCCGTGCTGCGGTCGGCGTCGACGGGTAATCGCCAGGTGCGGCTGGACGTTTCCGACGTCGAGATCATGGAGACCGAGCAGCGCTCCAGGGCCGCCGTCGCGCTGTGCGTCGACACCTCCTGGTCGATGGTGCAGGACGGCAGATGGGTGCCGATGAAGCGCACCGCTCTCGCGCTGCACCATCTGATCGGCACCCGGTTCCGCTCCGACGCGTTGAGCGTGATCACCTTCGGCAGGCACGCGACGACCGTGGACATCGGCGAACTCACCGCGCTGGAAGGCGTTTGGGAACAGGGCACCAATCTGCACCACGCACTGCTGCTGGCCGCGGCGCACCTGCGCAAACACCCGGACGCGGTACCGGTCGTGCTCGTGGTCACCGACGGTGAGCCGACCGCGCACTTGGAGCCGGACGGGGAGACATACTTCAACTGGCCACCCGCGCAACGCACGCTGGCGGTGACGATGGCGCAGGTCGACGCCTTGGCCAAGCTGGGTGCGTCGGTGACGGTGTTCATGCTCGGCGAGGACCCGCGCCTGGCCGCGTTCGTCGACCTGGTGGCCCGCCGCAGCGGCGGCCGCGTGGTGGCGCCCGGCCTGGACGGCTTGGGCGCCGCCGTGGTCAGCGACTACCTGCGCGGCAGGCGCTGAAGTCGCGGCTTCGCGGGCGGGCGTTGCGGCCGATCCGGCGATTGCTGCGAGATCACTACTTGCCCTTGCCGTCGCCGGGGAGGTCCCTGCCGCCGTGCGCCGCGCACAGCGAGAAGACGCGCACGGTCGTGTCGTTCCGGCGGTACCTGTTCGTGCGTGCGCGGACGCAGGCGTGCCGGGAAAGTGGCACGGGGGCCGTCGAGCGGCCGTATCGAGTATTTATTGTGGCCGGGTCGGCGTGTCGGAAAACGAAAACCGAAGGGTATTGAATACCAATAGGTATTGAATACCGAAAGGTATTTATCGCGCGTTTCCAGGGACGACGTTTTTTACCGGAAATTTCTCACCGATTTGCTGTACATCGCACGGTGCCCGTGTGTAGCGTCTGGAACCCGTAAACCCCCTCACATGACAAGTGGTGGCGCGTGATCGGAATCGACGGTTGTCTGAAACGCATCATGGATATTCCCGGTGCGCGCAGCGTGACGCTGGTGGACGGCGCGAGCGGTCTGGCGATCGCCGCCGACGGCAGGCACGACCTGGTGGACGAGCACGAAGATGCCGCTGCCACAACGGATGTGGTGCGCGCGGTGCTCGCCTGTCCGGCATTGTCGACCGACGGTGACGACGTCACCGAGATCATCGTCTGCGGCACCCGCGGATATCACCTGTTGAACCTGGTGAACGGCGATTTCGACGGACGGCTTTTCGTGCACGTGCTGTTCGACGAGGACGCCGGAAATCTCGCGATGGCGCGATACCAACTGCGCGGAATTCTCGACGAATTGGCCGAGGACGGGCATGAGTCCTGAACTCGCGGTCGAATTGCGGCGGTTGGAGCAGGAAGGACGTACGGGGGTGCTGCACGCGGGCGACGGCGCTTTCCATCTCGCCGAAGGCGCGATCGTTTCCGCCGACTGTCGTCGCACCACCGGGCTGGACCGGCTGGTCGTCGAGGCGGGCGTGGCGACCGCCGAGGACTGGCGGCGCGCCGATGCGGGCGATCCCGGCCGTGTGCTCGGGCGGCCACGGCTGGAAACGCTCGCGATGCTCTCGGTTTTCGATGCCGCCTATTTCTTGCTGGCCTCGTCCGCCGTCCCGGAGTTCCGCCCGGCCCCGCCGCACTGGCTGGCCCCCGTCTGCCACATCACGCCCCGTGCTCTCGTGCAGGAGTGCGCGCGGCGCGGCGATCCCGAGTCCGGGCCGTGGCCCGCCGACCTGGTCGATCGCGTCCCGGTCGTGCCGGTCCGCCGAGTGCGGCGGCGGCGTTTGGTGCTCACCGGAGGGCAGGCCGAGGTGCTGGCCGCCGCGGATGGCGGGCGCAGCGTCGCGGAGATCGGTCGCGAACTCGGCCGGACCACCTACGGATGCCTGGTGGCGGTGCGGGATCTGACCGCGGCGGGCCTGATCGAGCCGCCCCTCGCGCCACCGGTCCCGGTGGCGGCCGGGCCGGTGGGGCTCGAGCCGGTGCGCCACGAGCCCGTCGCGGTCACGCCCGTGATCGCCGAGCCGGGCCGGCTTCCCCGCCGCCGTGGCAGGCACTCGGCGCCACCGGTCCCGGTCGCCGATCGGTTGGAGCCGCCCGACCGGGACCTGCTCGTCCGCCTGCAGGCGGCTTTGGAGGAGCTCGCGTGACCACGCGGAAGAAACTGCTCGGCGATTGGATGGGAAGAAGGTTGACCAAGGTGGCGATGTCCGGACCCGAACCGAACGCGGCGGTGCTCACGGAGTTGAAAGCGCTGCGCAATCGAGTTCCGCGGCTGACCGGCGCGCTGGTCGCGTCCAATGACGGACTGTTGGTGGCCCATGATCTGCCTGCCCAGATCGAGCCGAACGGGATGGCCGCCATGGCCGCCTCGCAGCTGTCGCTGTCTCACCGGCTTGCCACTACCGCGCACGGCGGCGGGTTCAGCGAGGTCGTGGTGCACGGCACCGGTGGGCACGTGGTCATCTACGCGGCGGGCTGGACGTCGCTGACCGTTTTGGCCGCCCCCGAGGTGAACATCGGCAGGCTGCATCTGGAATCCCGTCCGGCGGCCCGCGCGATCGCCGACTTGCTGACGCCGGTGACCACCGACGCGGGAAGCGAACAAGCAACGAAAACCCACTGAAAGGAAAGCGAATGTCCAATATGGATCTGGCCCTCAAAGACATGATGGTGATCGACGGCGCGATCGGCGCCGCCGTCGTCGACTACAACAGCGGCATGGCGCTGGGCATGCTCGGCAGCTCCAAGTCCCTGGACCTCCAGGTCGCGGGTGCGGGCAACACCGAGGTGGTGCGCGCCAAGCTGCGCACCATGGACCAGCTGGGGCTCAAAGAGGACATCGAGGACATCCTCATCACGCTGTCCGGGCAATACCACATCATCCGGCCGATGACCGGCCGCAAGTCCAAAGGCCTGTTCCTCTACCTCGCCCTGGACCGGGGCCGGGCGAATCTGGCGTTGGCCCGGCACCGCCTGCGGGGCATCGAAGAGGATCTGGAGGTCTGATCGGCGATCGAGCCGATTTGACCTGAACCGTTGTTCAGGTTCGACGCTGTTCTGGACACCGAACGCGTCGAAGGGAATCCACCATGTCCAACCATCCGATCCAGCTCGCCCTGATCGTCGGCAGCACTCGAGCGGGCCGCTTCGGATCGACCGTCGCCAAGTGGTTCGCCGCCCACGCCGAGCGGCGCGACGACGTCAACGTCGACGTTGTCGACCTGGCCGAAACGCCTCTGCCGGAACGGCTTTCCCATCACCCCGAACCCGAGGCGGCGCGGGCGCTGGCAGCGGTCGGCCCCCGCCTGGCCGCGGCGGACGGGTTCGTCGTCGTGACACCCGAGTACAACCACAGTTATCCGGCGTCGGTCAAGAACGCCATCGACTGGCATTACACCGAATGGCGGGCCAAGCCGGTGGGATTCGTGTCCTACGGCGGCATCTCCGGTGGCTTGCGCGCGGTGGAGCACCTCAGGCAGGTGTTCGCCGAGCTGCACGCGGTCACCGTGCGCGACACGGTGAGCTTCCACGACGCGGGCAGGCGGTTCGATGCCGCGGGGCAGCCGACGGATCCGGAAATGCCGGTGGCCGCGGCCGATCAGCTGCTCGGCCAGCTGGTCTGGTGGGGCCGCGCGCTGCGGTCGGCCCGCGCCGAGCATCCCTATACCGCATGACGCTTCTTCTTCCACTCGCCCGAGGATCGGGACCGCGGGGCCTGACGCCGTGGTCCCTGGGACAAGGGCGACTGGCGGACATCCGGTTCGATCGGAGGCGCGTAGCCGTGCGGCGGGCAGCCCGGGTCCCGGCCGATCGTGCGTCACTCCAGCCCGGCCGGGCGCGGCCAGGGGTTGTCCTCCTTGTCCTCGACCGACTGGTTGAAACGCGCGATGAACCTGCTGAACTGATCGATGTCGGCCTCGGTCCACTCGGCAACCACCGCGCCGATGCCTTGACGGCTCTGCTTTCGGTCGGAGGCCAAAAGATCCAGTCCCTTGGCGCTGGCGCGGATCTTGCGGGCGATGCCGCCGTCGGGGTCGGGCACCCGCTCGACCAACCCTTGCTTGCGCATGGCTCCGACCTGCCGGTTGATCGTCGAAACGTCCAGTTGAAACGCTTCGGACAGCTCACGCAGGCTCAGCGGATGGTCCAGTTCCAGTCTGGTCAGGATGAGATACGCCGAGCGGTCGAGCTGGAAGCCGGGACGCCGGAGCACTGCGGCGGGGAAGTGCCTTGCCAGCAGTGACAGCTCGAAGACGAGGCGGTACAGCGCCGCGTTGTCGCCGGGACCGGAATCGGACATACCACACTATGTCGCGCGGATCACGTACTTACCAAATTGTGCAGCATACACACCATATGTACCGTGCACATGTGACTGTAGCTGCCGACGCGTCCTCGAGCGTCTCTGAATCCGGCGACCGGCCCCGTCCCTCGTCGGCACTGCTCATCGCGACGCTCGGCATGGTCGGTGTCGTCGTCTCCCTCATGCAGACGCTGGTCATCCCGATCATTCCGTCGCTGCCGACGCTGTTGCACACCTCCGCGTCCAACGCCTCCTGGGTCGTGACGGCCACGCTGCTGGCCGGCGCGGTGGCGACCCCGATCAGCGGCCGTCTGGGCGATATGTTCGGCAAGCGGCGCGTCTTGTTCGCGAATCTTCTTCTGCTGATCGCCGGGTCGGTGGTCTGCGCGTCCTTCTCCACCCTGGTGCCCGAGATCGTCGGTCGCTCGCTGCAAGGTGCGGCGGTCGGCGCCATCCCGCTCGGCATCAGCATCATGCGCGACGAATTGCCCGCCGAGCGCGTGGGTTCGGCGATGGCGATCATGAGCGCCACGCTCGGCGTCGGCGGTGCGATCGGCCTGCCGGTCGCGGCGGCCATCGCGCAGAACGCCGACTGGCACGTGCTGTTCTGGACCTCCGCCGCGCTCGGCGTCGTGTGCGCCGCCCTGGTTTTCGTGTTCGTCGCGGAGTCGCCGGTGCGCACGCCCGCCCGGTTCGACTTCGGCGGCGCCGTCGGTTTGTCGGTAGCGCTGCTCGCGCTGCTCGTCGCGATCACGAAAGGCGCGGACTGGGGTTGGGCCGGCGCCCGGATCCTGACCCTGTTCGCGGTGTCGGTGGTGGTGTTCCTCGGCTGGGGCGCTTTCGAACTGCGGCAGCGTTCACCGCTGGTGGACCTACGGGTCTCGGCGCGGCCGAGGGTCCTGTTCACCAACGCGGCCTCGATCGCCGTCGGGTTCTCGCTCTACGCCATGTCGCTGACCTTTCCGCAGCTGCTGATGGCGCCGGAGCAGACCGGATACGGCTTCGGGCTGTCCATGATCACCGCCGGGTTGGCGCTGGCCCCCACCGGCTTCGTGATGATGCTGCTGTCACCGGTGTCGGCGCGGCTGTCGGCCAGCCGCGGGCCCAAGGTCACCCTCGCGCTCGGCTCCGCGGTGATCGCGGTCGGTTATCTGTGCGCGGTGGTGTTGATGAACAGCGTCTGGGAGATCATGCTCGCAGCGGTGATCGTCGCGGGCGGCGTCGGCCTGGCGTACGCGGCGATGCCGGCGCTGATCATGGGCGCGGTGCCGATCACCGAGACCGGCGCGGCCAACGGCCTCAACTCTCTGATGCGCTCGATCGGCACCTCGACCTCGGCCGCGGTGATGAGCGTGGTGCTGGCGCACATGACCATGCGGCTCGGCCCGCACCTGCTGCCCTCGCGCGACGGTTTCCACACCACCTTCCTCATCGCGATGGCCGCCGCGCTGGTCGCGATCGGTCTGACCGCCGTGATCCCGATGCGGAAGACCGCCGACGCGGCGACCACCACCGGGCACTCCTGACGCCCGGGGTTCAAGCGCCGGCGACGGCCTCGGTGTACCGGCGGCCAAGGGTGCGGATGTGGGCGACGAGTTCCGGCGGGCCGTCGACGCGGAAGTCCATCATCAGCATGGACAGGTAGATGGCGATCGTCTCCAGCGCGTCCGCGCCCGTGTAGAGCACGCAGGTGTCCGCGTCCACCGGCTCGACCACGCCGACGGCGGGATTGATCCTTGCGATGACCGTCTCGGCGGGCGCGAGCACGGTCACCCTGGCCTGCACCCCCCACCCGGCGGTGGCGATGTGGCGCATGACGAAGGCGACCAGGTCGTCGTCGGGAAGCGAACGCGCGGCGAAACGGCGGGAACTCGTCTCCGCGCGCAGCACGAGGGCGACCGGGATCGCTCGCCAGGAGTGGTCTTCCAGGCTGTAGGCGACCAGGTACCAGCGGCGTTGCCAGTTGATCAGCCGGTACGGCTCGATCTCGACGGACGACGCGGCCCCGGCTTCGGCGATCCGGACCGTCGCGCCGTCGCGAATGGCGCCGGCGAGGGTGGTGAGCACGGCGGCGGGAACCGGTGCGTCCGGCTCGCGCGACCCCGTCGTGGCCGGCCCGATGGCCGTCGCATCCCGCAATGCGGATACCTTGCGCTGCAATCGTTTGGGCAGGATCTGGTCCAGTTTGCCCAGTGCCTTCGTGACGTGCTCGGCGATGTCCGCGATGCCGGTGGAGCCGTCCTCGGCGAGGCCGACCGCGACCGCCACGGCCACCGCTTCGTCGTCGTCCAGCAGTAGGGGCGGCATGGTCGCGCCGCGGCCGAGCCGGTAGCCGCCGATCGCGCCGCGTCCGGCATGCACCGGGTAGCCCAGTTCGCGCAGCCGCTGAATGTCCTGCCGCAGTGTGCGATCGGTGACGCCGAGGCGCTCGGCCAGCTCCCGGCCGGTGTACGCACGGTCCTGTAGCAGGGCCAGCAACCGCAGCAGGCGCGGTGTGGTCGACGCCACTTTCACCCTCCTCGTTTATTAGGAACAAAAGTAGCCTAATGGCCGAATAGGCTTGTGTCATCAGCGAGAACGACCGAAAGGCTCCGACATGAACGCCACCGCCACCGCCGCCGCGACTCTGCTCCCCGTTTGGCGGGACGTGCTCGCCGATTCCTACCGCGCGCTGGAGAGCGTCGTCGCCGGTGTGCGAGCGGATCAGTGGCACCTGCCCACCCCGTGCTCGGATTGGGATGTGACGCAGGTGCTGCAGCACGCCGTCGGTGACCAGCTGGCCTACGCCGAGGCTCTCGGCATCGGAGAGGGCCCGGCCTACAACCCGTTCGCGCCTTCCGGCACGATCGACGGCGCCCCCGCGGACGCGGTGCGTGCGGCGGTCGAGCAGACCGCCTTCGCCTGGACCACGGTCGCCGACGCCACCGAGACCGTGCCGACGCCGCTGCCGCACGGCGCGCTCGCCACCCCGGTGGCCGCGGTCATGTGCGCGCTGGATGCCGGGGTGCACGCCTGGGACATCGCGATCGCGACCGGCCAGCCGTCGCCGTTGACCGACGAACTCGCCGCCGCCCTGCTCATCGCCGCGCGGGCCGCTCACCCCGCGCCCGGCAGCGGCGAGACGGCCGAGATCATCGAACCGCTGCGTCAGTGGGGTGCTTTCGCCGCGATCGTCGACGGTCCGGCCGACGGCGCTCTCGGAGAGCTCTTGCGCTACCTGGGCCGCGATCCGCGCTGAGCTGCCGGGCACGCTGGGTTCACTTGGTGAGCCCAGCGGACGGTGTACCGGGCCCGGTCCGGCGAGGCGGAGTCCGAACGCTCTCCCCGCGACGGAAATCAGCGCGCGGTGACGAATCCCTGGGCGACCATCCAGTCCCTGGCCACCTCCGCGGGCTCGCGTCCGTCCACGTCGACCTGACGGTTGAGTTCGGTGATGGCCTCGTTGGTGAGGCGCTGCGAGATCGGCGTCAGGATCGTCTCCACCTGCGGATGCGCCTCGGCGAAACTCCGGCGCATCACAAGCGCCGCGTTGTACTTCGGGAAGAAGCCGCGATCATCTTGCAGTAGAACGAGGTTCAGCGCCGGGATGCGTCCGTCGGTGGCCGCGACCGAACCGAAGCGGCACTGCCTGCCGTCGGCGGTCGCCTGGTAGACCACGGCGTCCTGCACGATCTGCTTGCGCACCTTGCTCGCGTCGATCTCGTACTTGCGGGCCAGGCCGGGGAATCCGTCCTGGCGGACATTGAACTCGGTGCCGACGCAGATCGCCGCGGCGGCCGGATCGGCGGCGGCCAGTCCGGCGTAGTCCGACAGCGTGCGCACACCGGTCTCCTGGGCGGTGCGGGCGCTCATGACCAGCGCGTAGGTGTTGTTCATCGGCGCGAGCGCCGTCCAGAGCATGCCGTGCGCGGCGAGGTCGGCGTCGCGCACCGCCTGGAACTGGCCGATCTCGTCCGGCACCGGAGTCTCGTTGCCGAGGTAGTTGATCCAGCCCGTTCCGGTGTAGTCATAGGCGAGGTCGATCTGCCCGTGCAATTGAGCATCTCGCACGCTGTTGGAGCCCTGGATGTTGGTCAGGTCGCGCACCTCGGCGCCCGCCGCCGAGAGAGCGAACTCGATCAGATAGCCGAGGATGTTCTGCTCCGTGAAGTCCTTGGAACCCACCGTGACCTGCACACCCTCCAGTTCGGGCATGGGCCGGATGCTGCCGGGGCCGACTCGCAGCGGCACCGCGCCGCCGGATTGCAGCCCGCAGGCGGCCAGCAACGTCAAGCCAAGGCCGAGAGCCAGCGCGCGCCACGCCCGGATCATTTCAGCCCCTTCGGCCCGAGAAACGCTTCGGCGAGCGCGCCGAGCCAGTCCACCAGCAGGGCCAGCGCCACCGCGAGCACCGCGCCGACCACCAGGGTGACGTCGTCGCGCAGCTTGTAGCCGGTGTCGATCAGAATGCCGAGCCCGCCCGCGCTTACCAGGAACGACAGCGTCGCGGTGCCGACCGCGAGCACCAGCGAAGTGCGCAGCCCGGCCAGGATGTAGGGCACCGCGAGCGGGAATTCGATGCGCCGCAACACCGTCACGGCCGACATGCCCTGGCCGCGCCCCGCATCGATGAGCATCCGGTCCACCTGCTCATAGCCCAGGATGGTGTTGCGCAGCACCGGAAGCAGCGAATAGAACGCGATCGGCGCCACGCCGATCCAGAAGCCGGTGGTGCGGGTGGCCAGGTAGAACAGCACGATCAGGCCGATGGCCGGCGCGGCCGCGCCGATATTCGCGATACCGACGAAAACGGGTGTGAGGCGTCGGAATCCCGGTCGCGTGAGCAGGGTTCCGAGCGGGACGGCCACCGCGACGACGATCAGCACCACGGTCGCGGTGATCCGCACATGCTGCCAAGTGACGGTCGCGACGTTGCCCGCGTTCAGGCTCGCCTGCTGTGTGACGGTCAGGTCGCGGGCGAACGCCCACACCAGCACGCCCGCGGTGAGCACGAGCACGACCACCGGCTGCACGACCAACCGGATGCGCTCGGCCCTGCGCTGGGTGGCGGGTGACGCGGCGGCAGTGGTCATGGTGCGCCGTCCGTCGCGGAGCGCCCAGCTCCGTGCTCGGCGCGCAGTGCCGACAGGTGGCCGACCAGGGTGTCGATGGTGATCAGCCCGGCGTATTCGCCGCGCGCGCCGGTCACCACCGCCGTCGCGCTCTGATGGGTGAGCAGGGCTTCGAGCGCCTCCTGCAGCGTCGATTTCAGCGCCAGCGTCTCCGGCACCGGCGTTCCCAGATCGCGCAGCGAATCGGCGTGGGCCAGTTGTTCGGCCGAGACCCAGCGGCGGGGCCTGCCCTGACCGTCCAGTACCAGCGCCCACGGCCAGTCGCGGTCCGCGAGCGCGGCGCGCAACTCGTCGACGGTGTCCTGTTCGGTGGCGGTGGGGCAGTCGCCGAGTTCGACATCCCCGACCCGGGTCAGGGTGAGCTGTTTGAGCGAGGCGTCCGCGCCGACGAAACCGGCGACCGTCTCGTCGGCCGGGTCGGCCAGGATCGCCGCGGGTGTGTCGTATTGCAGGATTCGAGACCGGTCGCCGAGCACGGCGATGCGGTCGCCGAGCTTGACCGCCTCGGTGAAATCGTGGGTGACGAAGACGATCGTCTTGCCGAGTTCGCCTTGCAGCCGCAGCAACTCGTCCTGCAGCGATCCCCGGGTGATCGGATCGACCGCGCCGAACGGCTCGTCCATCAGCAGCACGGGCGGGTCTGCCGCCAATGCCCTGGCCACGCCGACGCGCTGCTGCTGGCCGCCCGACAGCTGGCGGGGATAGCGGTCGCGGAAGGTGCCGGGATCGAGACCGACCAGCTCGAGCATCTCGTCGACCCGTGCCGCGACGCGCCGCCGATCCCAGCCGATCAGGCCCGGTACGGTCGCGACGTTCTTCGCGACGGTCAGGTGCGGGAACAGTCCCGCCTGCTGGATCGAGTAGCCGATGCCGCGGCGCAACCGGTCGGGCTGGATCGTGGCCGCGTCGCGGCCGTCGATCGTGATGGTTCCGGAGGTGGGCTCGATCAGCCGGTTGATCATTCGCATGGTGGTGGTCTTGCCGCAGCCGGACGGCCCGACCAGGACCACGATCTCGCCGGCCGGGATGGTCAGCGAGACGCTGTCCACGGCCGGATCACGCTGTCCCGGATAGTGTTTGGTCACCGCGTGCAGCACGATCTCGACGCCCGAGACGACGGATGCCGCGCGGCCGTCGCTGGTTTCGGTTTCAGTCACGAATTCCCCTGGAGGTGGTGAGCCGCCCGATCAGGACGTAGATCCCGTCGAGGACGAGTGCGAGGACGACGACGAGGATCGTGCCGACCAGCGCCTGCGGCACCGCGTTCGGGCTGCCGAGGCGCGCGAGTCCGGAGAAGATCAGGTTCCCTAGTCCGGGGCCCTTGGCGTATGCCGCGAGGGCGAGAATCCCCATGATCAGCTGGGTGCTCACCCGCATACCGGCCAGGATCGCCGGCCACGCCAGCGGCAGTTCGATCCGCGCGAGCACCCGCAGCCGGTTCATCCCGACGCCGCGGGCCGCGTCGGTCACGGCCGGATCCACCGAGGCGAGTCCGATGATGGTGTTGCGCATGATCGGCAGCAGCGCGTACACCACGAGCGCGGTGATCGTCGGTGCGACACCGAGACCGAGCACCGGGATCAGCAGGCCGAGCAGCGCGAACGACGGAACGGTGAGCACCGCGCCCGCCAGCGCGGAGGCGATCGACGAGCCGAACGGGCTGCGGTAGACCAGGATTCCGATCAGAACCGAGACCACCGTCGCCAGCAGCACCGATTGCACCACGGCCGAGACGTGCAGGTAGGAGTCGACCAGCAACTGGTGCCGCCGGTGCACGATGAATGTCCACAGCGTGTCCAGGGCCGTACCTCCCCATCGGCTGGTCTCTCCGGAGACTAGCGCGATTTTCCCGGTGCCGTCCATGATTTCGGCTCCACCGGGTTGCCCCTCCGCTCGGTCGCCGAAACCAGGCGGATGGCGGGGGAACCGTTCGGCGTGCTCGCGCGTCGAATTCCATAAGCTCGACGACAACGTCACACGAACGAATCGGGGGAGCGATGACACAACAACTGGGATCGCGATCGGGGCGGTGGGTCGCGCTCGCATTGGTGGTGCTCGGCGTGGCCGCCGCCGGGATCGCCGGTGGTCTCTGGTGGCAGGACCGCACGGACCACGGGGCGATCGCGGGCGAGCGCCTCACCGAGTTCCCCGCGCTGGACCGTTCGGCACTCGACGCGGCCCAGGCCGGAATCGTCGCGGTCGCCGAGCGTGAGTTCGCCGATCCCGGCGCGGGGACGAAATACGCGGAAGGAGCCGAGGAGGCGTGGTGCGCCGATTTCGTCAGCTGGGTGCTGCGCGAGGCCGGTGTGCCGCTGGCCAACCCGAATTCGGGTTCGTGGCGGATTCCCGGCGTCTATACCTTGCAGGAGTATTACGAGACCGTCGGCCGGTTCGTCCCGAGCGGCTCGAACTATCGACCGCGCACCGGTGACGTGCTGCTGTACGGAGCGCCCAGTCCGTTCGGACAGCACACGAACATCGTCCTGCGAGTCGAGGGTGGCCAGGTGACCACGATCGGCGGTAACGAGTACGGCGAGGTGCGCATCCACCGGTTCGTGCTGGGCGACATGACCGGGGTGGTCGGTTTCGGTCGATTGTGAAGATCACTTCCATTGAACAGGATTCGACCGATATGCGGGTGAAACGGGGTGCCGGATAGTCCTACGATGGAAGGCGGCGGCGCCCGGCAGCGCCGCCGCCGGTCCCCGCCCTGCTTCCCCCTCATCGGCAGGACGGGGATCTCGGGCCGCAGTGCGTTCCGGGGTGGGACGAGACCGGTCGCGTACCGTGTCGGGTGTCCATCGAGAGGTGAGGGTTGCGGAACTAGCGATGCATCCGACCGACGAACCGAGTAGTGCGCCCGGCTGGATCGACTACGCCGAATTCGGCGAGCGTTTCGTCACGCACGCCGTGAACGCCGCTCGTATCGAGTCCGCGATCTCCGGCATGGCGGGCCGCGGCATGACCATCGGCCCGGTCTCGATCGGCCCGGCCGGGCTCGCCGGATTCGTCGCCGAGGGGAAGGTCGGCGCCCCGCGCGTCCTGCGCAGCGGCCCGAAGGTCACCTTCGACGTCACCGTTCCGGTGTCGCTCACCTTGAAGGTGCTGCTCGGCGGCCGGAAACTGCGGCTGGAGGCCAGGGTGGAGATCGATCTGACCCTGCACGCCCGCACCGCCGAACCCGTGCTCGTCATCATCGATATCCCACCGATCACCCAGCGGGACATCAGCTTCGTCCTGCGCGCCCAGGCGGTGGATTCGGCGTGGGAATGGTTGCTCGACCCGATCGCGGGCGTGGTGCAGCGAGAGGTCGCCTCCCGGGTGAACGCCATGCTTGCCGACCCGCAGACCCGCAGGGGGCTCGTGTTCGACGTCGAGGCCATGGTCGCGGGCAAGCGTTCGCCGTATCGGGACGAGCTCGCGTTCGCTTGGATCGGCTACGACGAGTTCGGGCACCGGTTCTTCTCCCGCATCGTGACGCGCGAGCGAGTGTGTGACGTGGTGGAACGATTGGCGGGCAGGCTGATCGAGGTCGGTCCGCTGCGGACCGGACCGCGCGCGAGCGCCGTCGTGACCGTTCGGGGAACGGTACGGATGCCGCGGCTGACGGACCGGTCGACGGAGCCGGTCGCGTTCGATCTGACCCTGCCGGTGAGCCTGGACATCACGGTCGATGTGCTGAAAGCCAATCGCTATCGCGCTGACGTCGAGGTGCCTTTGGCACTCACCGCCCGGGCTGCCGACCCCTTGCGGGTGGTGATCGACGTGCCGCCGCCCGACCCGGCCGACATTCGGATGGAATTCACCGCGCAGGGTGCCCGCGCGGCCGCACTCGGTGCGCTCGCCGGGATAAAGAAGCAGGTCGTGGCGCAGGTGGCGGCGGTGATCCGCAAAGAACTGGCCGACCCGGCGATGCGCACCATCGATGTCGGCGCGCGCATCGACGGCATTGTGTGAGCCGGTCGCGTCGTCGAGCGTATGTGGCGAATGTGAAACGTGATTCTCCTGGGTCTAGCGGTTCCAGTGTGAATATGGTGAAATGAGTTCACGTTCGAGGCTCCCGGCGCGCGGTGGTTTGGGGAAGGTGCGCCGGGCACGCTGCCATCCATGTCGGGTTGCGCGAAGGAGTCGACGATGCGTTCCAATTCGGTATCCCGGCGTGATCTGTTCGCCTACACGGCCGCCGCGGCCGTGGTCGGCATGACCGCCGCGGCCGCTCCCGCGTCCGCGCGACCAGCGCTGGGCACCCTCATCGATTACGCCGGAGGCGTTCCCTCCGCTGCGGCGATCCGCGACGCCGGACATATCGGCGTGATCCGCTACGTGTCCGATCGCAGGCCCGGCGCCGAGTGGATGGCGGGCAAACCGCTGCGATCCCCGGAAGTCGACGATCTCAAAGCGGCTGGTCTGCAGATCGTCTCGTGCTACCAATTCGGTAAGGGACCGACCGCGGACTGGCGTGGCGGGCTGGAGGCGGGCAAGCGGCACGCCGAGCGCGGGCTCGCGTTGCACCGCGCCGCCGGTGGCCCGGACAATGTGCCCATCTACGCGTCCATCGATGACAACCCCTCCCCGGTCGACTTCGCCACCATGATCGCGCCGTACCTACTGGGCTGGCAGGCCGTGCTCGGCACGGAGAACACCGGCGTCTACGCGAACACCCCGACCATCGAGCTGGCCCGCACCGCGAGCCTGGGTTCCTGGTACTGGCAGCACAACTGGGGCACGCCCAAGGGCTTCGTGCACCCCGCCGCCAACCTGCACCAGGTCGAGATCGACAAGCAATCCATCGACGGTGTGGGGATCGATGTGAACAACGTGCTCACGCCCGAATACGGGCAGTGGTGAGCAGCTGCCGCAGTACGTGCCTGCTCGCCTCCACCCCGTCTTTCGGGCGAAGCGAGACCGCGCAGCTGCCGAATATTACGTCTGGCAGTGGCTTATCGGGGTGACGCGCAGATCGGGCTCGTCGTCCGGGACGACCCGCAGGGAGGGGCGGCTGTCCGGAGCCTCGTGATCGCCGAGCCAGGAGAGCAACGACCACCGGGACAGGCCGGAGAACGCGGAGCCGAGGCTGGCGAACGAGAACGACGAGATCGCCGACCCGAACGATCCCACAGATCCGATCGACAGCACCGAGCCCACGCTGCCGATGGACAGGACCGAGTATGCCGAGCCGATCGATAGGATGGAACCCTCCGATCGGAACGACAGGATGGAACGGTGCGAGCGCCTGCTCCGGATCGAATGACCCGGCTGTCTCGAACCGTCCGCGGATTTCGAGAAATCGGTGGTCGCCATAGATAGCGGTCTACCACAGTCCGGCCACCTCGTGTGGCTGCGCGGCAGATCGATACGAGGTATTCGCCGAGTCACCGCAACGCGGAAAGGGCGACGACCCCGATGGAGTCGCCGCCCTCGACCGGAAGCTCAGCCTACGGTGAAGAATCCGAGTGTCGGCAGGAAGGAGCAGGTCCGCGCCTCCGCGTCACCGGACTGAGTGGTCAGCGAGCCGGAGACGACCGCGACGACGCGGCCGTTGCCCGTGTCGGCGATCGCGGACAGCGTCGCGGGGCCGTCCGGGTTGATCTTCGCCTCGTCGGTCAGCGGCAGGACGCCCGACTGGCGGGTGTCGAGGTTCAGCCACTGCACCGTCATCGGCGGGTTCTGCACCGGCGTCGGCCCCTTGGTGCCGAGCGCGGTGAAGACGAACCCGGTCTGACCAGCCTGCGGGCCGGGTGGCGGCAGCGTGGCGGGCCCGGGCACGGCGAGGGCGGTGCCCACCGAGTCGGCGGACGGGCCGATGCAGCCCTTGCCGATGCTCGGGTAGAGGAACTGGGCGATCACCGGTCCGTCCTGCGGCACCTCGGGGCCTCCGCCGCCGCTGCCGTCCAGGAAGGTGATGATCCGTTCCAGCGTCGACTTGATCTGCGGCGGAAGGTTCAAGGTGGCCAGCAGCCTGCGGGCCTGATCGAGGATGGCCGACTGCGGACCCGCGACGCCGGCCGGGCTCGCGATATCCGCGGGGCCCGCGACGGCGCCGACGATGGCTGGGGCGAGCGCGGCCAGCGCGTCCACCGGAACGCCCTCGGGCACCATGGGAACGCTGTTCGTAGTCGCCACGGGGGCGGTCGCGGGGGCCGCGATTGCTGTCGTCGGCGCGGCGAGCGTGGCACTCGCCGCGACGGCGAGTGCGGACAATGCGATCCGCGATCCTCGGGTGCGAAGCACTGGTCTGGCCGTCCTTACCTCGGGTACATCTGGGTTCGATTGCTAAAAGCCATCGTTTCGGGGGTCACTCTAGGGACATTGCGGCTATGTGTACAGCTGCGGCGTCCGGAAAGCGCCGTGGACGATCAGTGTTAGCAGAAGATACCGCGCCCAGATGTTACTGATGTGAAAGTTGATGCAAATGTTATCGGTGGTTCGAGGGTGGAACCGACCGGATTCGCGCTGCGGCTAATCTAATCGGTGCCGTCCGCGCTGTCGCCTCGACATCGAACTCCGGGCGCGCCTACCGACGCACCGCACCCGAGCCGAAAGCCAGCGATTTGAATCGTCACCTCCGATGGGCCGTGTCGGTGCTGGGCCTGTCCGTGCTGGCCCGGCTGCTCTGGATGCTGCTGTCCCCGAATGGGATGAACCTCGTCGACCTGCATGTCTACGTCGGCGGGTCGGCCGCGTTGTTGACCGATCAGCTCTACGACTTCACCTATGCGGAGAAGACTCCGGACTTCCCCTTGCCGTTCACTTATCCGCCTTTCGCGGCATTGGTGTTCTTCCCGCTGCACTATCTGCCGTTCACCCTGGTCGCGGTGGCTTGGTTGCTGGCCATCGCCGCGGCGCTGTACGCGGTGGTGCACATCAGTCTCGAGCTGTTGTTCGGGGCGCAGCGGCTGCGCACGCCGCAGTGGCGGGCCGCCACCGTCGGCTGGACCGCGCTCGGGCTGTGGCTGGAGCCGGTCCGGACCACGATGGACTACGGCCAGGTCAATGTCTTCCTGGTGCTCGGCGGGATGCTCGCGGTTCGCAGTTCGCGGTGGTGGCTGTCCGGTGGACTGGTCGGAATAGTCGCGGGCATCAAACTGACGCCTGCGATCACCGGGTTGTACTTCGTCGCGCGCAAGCGGTGGGCGACGGTGGCGTGGTCGGCCGTGGTCTTCGGCGCGACCGTGGGGCTGAGTTTCCTGATCGCGCCGGTCGAGGCGCGTCGGTATTTCGGCACACTGCTCGGTGACGCCGACCGGATCGGTCCGGTGGGGTCGGTGTGGAACCAGTCGCTGCGGGGCACATTGAGCCGCATCCTCGGCTACGACGTGGAGTCCGGCCCGTGGTGGATCGCGGCCGTGCTCGTGGTGGCGGTGCTGGCGTTCCTGGCTTGGCGCGCGCTCGGCGCGGACGACCGGCTCGGCACGCTGATCGTGGTGCAACTGTTCGGACTGATGGTCTCGCCCATCTCGTGGTCGCATCACTGGGTGTGGCTGCTGCCTACGGTGCTCTGGGTGGTGTACGGGCCGCTGCGCCGGGCGCCCGGCGCGCGGGTGATCGCCGGGTACTGGCTGGTGACCATGCTCGTCGGCGTGCCCTGGGTGCTGTCGTTCTTCCAGGATTCGATCTGGACCATCTCGCGCCCGGGCGTACTGGCCTGGCTCGGCGCCGTCGACGTGCTCGGCGTCCTGGCGTTCTACCTCTGGGTGATCCGCTTCGGAGCCAGGTACACGCGATCGGCCGACGGGGAAGAAACGCGCGCAACCACCGAGGGCCCCGCGCGCACCGCATAAGTACTCGCCCGCACTCGCCCGACTCTGCTGTGGTCAGCCTCGAGCGGCGATCAGCGAAGACTCGAACTTCTGGCTGGAACGCGACACGGCGGCCCGGCTCCCGGTTTCGAGCGAAGCGAGACCGAGCATGCGCCGTTCGCGGCCCGGCTCGCGTCCGAGTGGCCGCCGCGTTCGCGACGCAGTCGCCAGCGGCGG